>DASQFV010000204.1:0-9011 GCA_035632975.1 Nitrospiraceae bacterium | reverse complement strand
ACCCAACTTGCTGACTGTACGTATCCATGATCCAGGCCATCACCTGGGCATCTGTGCCGACGTCTGGGGCAGGCACGTCCTTTTCTGGTCCGATCAACGGGAAGATTTCCGCTGCATAGCGCCTGGTCAATCGTTCTAATTCTGGTCGCGACAACTGTTTTGTGGCGATCGCTATGCCACCCTTAGCTCCGCCATAGGGCAAGTTGGCTAAGGCGCATTTCCAGGTCATCCACATTGCGAGTGCCGCAACCTCCCCAAGATTCACATCCGGATGATAGCGAATGCCGCCTTTTGTGGGGCCGCGGGAAGAATCGTGCTGCACACGATAGCCGGTATAGACCTCGACCCGGCCGTCATCCATCCGGACAGGCACGCTGAGAATCAGCGACCGCTGTGGAAGTTTCAGCCGCTCGCGTAAATTGTGATCGAGCTCCATGGCCTCGGCCGCTTGATCAAACTGCGCAACCGCTAGTCGGAAAGTCGGGGTGTCGAGTTCGTGCAGTGGGTGTTCCATTGGTCAGGTGTGCAGCGGGGACGTGAATGTGAGGTGGTGATCATGCTGCTCCTGCCGCATGATGTCGGGCGGGAGACTCGTCCATTGAATGTTGAATATGCGCGCGAATTCTTGCGCCATCTGTTGCGCGACGACTGAGCACGACAGGGCGGGCTGCCGCACCTCGGCCATGGATGTGATGTGGCACTGGGTCAGGCCACAGGGCATGATGTGAGAAAAAGGGGAGAGGTCCAGATCGACATTGAGAGCAAATCCGTGAATTGTGACCCCATGATCGATCCGGACTCCGATCGCGGCAATCTTCGCATCAGCATGATTCCAGCGCACCCAGACGCCAGGTTTCTTCTCGAGGCGATAGCCTTCAATCCCCCATCGCAAGAGTGTATGGATCAAGACCTCCTCCAACTTTCGTACATACTGTTTTGGTCCTGAGCAATAATGTGACAGCTTGAGGATGGGATAGCCCACGACCTGCCCAGGTCCATGGTAGGTAATCGAGCCGCCACGATCTACGGACTGGAGGCTGGCGCCCGTCCGGAGGAGGACCTCTCTCCCGCAGCCCCAATGTGCTGGTTGGGTGGTACGACCCAGGGTATAGACTGGCGAGTGCTCAAGGAGCAACAATACATCCCCTTGTCTCTCCGCAATCCGTTCTTCCTGTAGCTGTTTCTGAAGCGCCCATGCCTCGACATAGGGGATCGGTTGCGAAAACCGGACGAGCGTACCCGCTTGCGGGGTAGGCGGCGGGAGAGGCTCACTCCCCTGCCCTGGGAAATCGTGACCCGGGTGTGATCCATCGTCGAGACTCATGTCACAGCCTTCGGCAGCGATGGATTCTGAAGCGAGATCGTGGACCGGGCGTTCTTTCTTTGAATGGACAGTTGCAGGGTTGGCTGGTCTTCGGAAGGTCGGAGGAAGTGCCAAAAGCCTCCGAAATTGTAAATGTGATGTTGGCCGAGGGTGGTAATGATGTCGCAATCCTGGAAGCCTCCGACGGGTACCGCCAAGGCGATCACAAGAAGGAGAAGGAATGGAATTGTGAAGAAACGAAAGAGGAAGGAACTCTTTTGTATTGTGCGCACACTCGTCATGGGCCCTCGTCTACTCGAGTCCGCCCCATTGTCGCACAACTGCTCTCAGGGTGAAAGTCGTAGAACGGAAAAGGGGCGAGAATCGTCCTCGCCCCTTTCTGCTTCATGAGTCTGTGGCTTACTGAATGTCGGCAAACATTTCCTTAATCTGGGGAGTCTTCAGTTTCTTGAGCGCTTTCGCTTCGATCTGGCGAATCCGCTCCCTCGTCACCGAGAGGCCTTGCCCCACCTGCTCCAGCGTGCAGGCCTGATCGTGGCCGATCCCGAAGCGCAGGCGGATGACGGTTTGCTCTCGGGGTGTGAGCGTGCCGAGAATACGTTCAAGCTGGTGCGACATTTCCGTCCGGTGCACATGGGCATCGGGTGGGACGGCTTGCAGGTCAGGGAGCAGTTCCCCGAATTCCGTACTTCCGTCACCCACCAGCTTCTCCAGGGCAACCGGCTCTTGAAAGGCCTGCACGGTTTCGTGGAGTCGCTCCGGTCTCATTCGTAGCACCTGCGCCACTTCTTCGAGTCGAGCCGGACGGCCCAGCTGTTGCCCGAGTCGTCTGGTCACGCGGAGGATGCGGTGTGAGGCTTCAGTCTGGTGAACCGGAATGCGAATGGTCCGCGATTGATCCGCCAGCGCGCGTGTGATGCCTTGACGGATCCACCAGGTTGCATAGGTGCTGAACTTGAACCCTTTGCGGTATTGATAGCGCTCGGCCGCTTTCATCAACCCGATATTTCCTTCTTGCACGAGATCCAGCAAAGTCAGGCCACGGCCCGTGTAATGTTTCGCGACATCCACAACAAGCCGCAGGTTGCAGCGCACCAATTCGTCCTTTGCCCGTTCGAGCACGATCCGAGCGGAGCGGAGGGTGGCCAACCCTTCCTTAAGCTGCTTGGCGATGGCAATCGGAAGCTTTTGCTGTCCCGTTCCCTGCTTGATCATCTCGGTGAGGCTCTGCTCAGCCTTATCGATCGCGGTGGCTGAGAGTCCGCTCAAACCTCTGACCATTTGGAGTGTGCGTTGCGCCTCGAGCACAGAGTCCGTACGCTTGAGCCGGGGGAAGACTCGTATGGCGTGGCGTAAGGCCTTCCGTATGGTGCTCGTTCCGACATCGATCTTCTTCGCCAGCTCGATTTCTTCTTCTCTGGTCAACAGGGCGCGTTCGCCGAAGGAGCGAAAGTAGAGTGACTCCAACATGAATGGGCCGCCGCTCACTGCAGTGGGAGTCACCACCTTTATCGGCTCCTCAGGTTGTTCCTCTTCAGATGTCTCTCGGCCGATCACATCCAAGAGGTCGCTCGCCTCGGGATCGTCTGCATCAACGTCCTTTGCAATCGTGACAAGCTCTTCCGGCTCAGGGGTTGAGAGTCGATGCTCTTTCATATCGTTGCCCCTCCTCTGACTATCTGATGTCTTACTCCGCATGGTCGTGACCTCAACAGGCTCCCGTTCTTCCGTTCTACTTTATGAGAGACAGCGATCCGCCAAACGATTCATTCTGGCTCTGTACTGCTGGGCTGTTCTGTTATCTCTCTACGCAGCAAATCCCGTGCTGGATCGTTCATGAGAACGGTGAATCTCATCACGAGGAAAAGACAGCACTATTAGAGTGGTCTAATGAGGAGGTGTGAGAGGAGGTGAGGCAACCTTGCTGCAGGTGTGTAGGGGTAGCCATAGGGCACCAAGCCCAATCGCCGCATCTACTTCTGGATCAGCCCTTTCAGAAAGGGGGCGATCGTATCGATGGGAATGGGGAAAATCGTGGTGGAATTTTTCCCCGCCGAGATTTCGACGAGCGTCTGGAGATAGCGCAGTTGCAATGCGGCGGGATTCCGACCGATCACGTCGGCCGCATCGGCGAGGCGTTGGGAGGCTTCGAATTCGCCTTGAGCGTGAATGACCTTCGCGCGACGTTCGCGCTCCGCTTCCGCTTGACGCGCGATGGCCCGTTGCATCTCCTGCGGTAAGTCTACATTCTTGACTTCCACGGCGGTGACTTTGACGCCCCACGGTTCCGTCTGTTGATCGATGATCCGCTGGAGATCCGCATTGATCTGTTCCCGTTTCGATAGGAGGTCGTCGAGCTGGCTTTGTCCCAGCACGCTGCGGAGCGTGGTCTGAGACATCATGGATGTGGCATACAGGTAGTCTTCCACTTGGATGATCGCACGTTCCTGGTCCACCACCCGGAAGTAGATAACGGCGTTCACCTTGACGGTGACGTTGTCCTTCGTAATGACATCCTGGGGCGGTACGTCCATTGCCACGGTACGTAGACTGACGCGGACCAATCGATCGATGAAGGGCACGATGATGACGAGTCCAGGACCGTTGCCGCCATAGAGGCCTCTCGCAATGCGACCGAGCCGGAAGATCACTCCCCGTTCGTACTCGCGGAGGACATTGAAGGTCAGCTTGATGGTTACGACCACAAGGATGGCGAACAGCAGCAGCCCGACAGGAATGAACATTATGATTAGGCCTCTCTTTTTTGGAGCACGGGTTTGACGTAGAGCGTGAGCCCTTCCATTCTCGTGACTTCGGCCTGATCCCCTGGTTGCAGCGGGTGTTCGCTGACGGCTTCCCACAATTCACCGTGAATCGCGAGCTGTCCCTGCGGGGCTAGGGCCGTCTTCGCCACACCGATCGATCCGACCATCCCCTCGCTGCCCGTCATGGGTTGCCGATGCATGGCGCGTATGGCCATCCCGACGATGAACAGCGTACCAATCGCGGCAAACGCCACCACTGGCACGATCATGCCCCACGAGGGTTGAAGAAACTCCGCATCCGTTTTGATGAGCATGAGCGAGCCAAGAATCATCGAGGTCACGCCGCCGATGGCCAAGAGACCGTAACTCGTGACCGTGGCTTCCAGAATGAAGAACACAATGCCCAGGACTACCAGCAGAACGCCGGCATAGTTCACCGGCAACGATTGCAGGGAATAGAAGGCGAGTATGAGGCTGATTGCCCCGACGATTCCCGGTAGGATCGCACCAGGATTGTAGAGCTCAGCCATGATGCCGATGGTGCCGATCGTCATGAGCAGGTAGGCGATGTTCGGATCGCTCAGCGCCTTGAGCAGTTCGAGCCGAAGACCCATCGGGAATTCACGAACAGCGACGCCGGCCGTTCGCAGCACCGTGGGGCCGGTTTGGAGGGCCACTGTGCGGCCGTCCAATTGATTCAGCAGCATCGGCACATCCTCCACCACGAGATCGATGATCTTCAGTTTCAAGGCTTCCCGTTCGGTGACGGAGACGCTCTTGCGCACAGCATCTTCCGCCCAGGCGACGTTCCGTTTCCGTTGTTCGGCAATCGATTTGATGTAGGCCACGGAATCGTTCTCGACCTTTTCCTTCATTGTCTTGTCCATCTCAGCACCGCCCATCGCGACCGGATGCGCGGCGCCGATATTCGTCCCCGGTGTCATGGCGGCAACATGGGCCGCCAGCGTGATGAAGACCCCGGCCGAGGCGGCCCGTCCGCCAGAGGGCGACACGTAGACGACCACGGGAAATGTAGCCGCGGTGATGTCCTTGATGATCAGGCGCATCGAGGTATCCAAGCCGCCCGGCGTATCCAGCTTGATGACCAAGGCGCGGGCTCCCAAGATCTGGGCTTCAGACAGAGCATCATGAAAATACTCTGCGGCAACGGGGTTGATCACCCCTTCATAGGTCGCAACAACTACAGGTCCCTCTGAAGCGGGTGCCTCTGCGTCGCCTGGAACCACGCACAGGGTCACCATTACAGCGGTGATTGTGGCGAAGTGGAGGAAGTGGAGGGAGAGATGTTGGAGAACAGGTCCACGCATTTGACACTCCATGCGCGGGAAGCAGCGTCCGCTGCAACGGTGTGTGCAAGGGGATCATACGGCCCACTCTACAGGCTGTCAAGGAACGAGCACAGAGGCTCTACAAACCCGCGCATGGATTCCGCACCCGGCCTGAGCCAGCCAGGCGCAATGGATGTGCGTATCGAAGAGAGTTCAATCAGTTCTCCAAGAGGACACATGGTAGAGGGGAAAAACCGTCATCGTGGTCGGTTGCCTTGTTGAAAACCCGGCGCAGCACTTCTAGAATGGGCTCCGATGTCATATTTTCAATCAGGCGATCGCATCCATCTGGTCGATAAGAAAGGGCGGCAGTATGCCCTGACCCTGAAGGCCGGAGATCTCTACCAACTGAGCGGCCACAAAATTGCCCACGACGATCTCATCGGAAAGCCGGATGGTTCTTTGGCCACGCTCACAGGCAACAAGACGATGTTGGCGCTCAGGCCTACGTTCGGCGACTATGTGCTGAAGATGCCGCGTGGCGCGCAGGTGTTGTATCCGAAGGATCTTGCGCTCATTCCTATGTGGGCGGATGTCTATCCTGGCGCGCGCGTGTTCGAGGCGGGGACCGGCTCCGGGGCTTTGACGATGGCCCTCTTGCGCGCCGTCGGTCCGCGTGGCTTGGTGGTGACCTACGAAGCCCGTGAGGATTTCGCGCGAACGGCGACGACGAACATTGAACGCTACATGGGCCCGATGCCGAATCTCATCCCGCTTCGTCGGAACGCGTACGAGGGGATCAGTTTGCTTGATGATGGTCTACTCTACGATCGTCTCGTCCTCGATCTTCCTGAGCCCTGGCAGGTGGTACCGCATGCCGCACAGGTTCTGCGTTCCGGCGGCATGTATGTGAGCTTTGTTCCCACCGTTCCTCAAGTGGTGCAAACAGTTGAGGCCCTTGGGCGAGCGACGGTCTTTGGTATGGTCGATACATTTGAAACGCTGTTGAGGACCTGGTCGATTCAGGGACGGAGCGTACGGCCGGATCACAGAATGGTCGCCCATTCAGGTTTCATTACGGTGGCCAGGAAGATCGAATCTGGCTGGTGGCCATCAGCCCAAGCTGTTGAGCCTATCTGTGAGGGCATTGATGCTCACGAAGAGCGAGAGGATCCCACGCGATGAATCGTTTGAGTGCGAAGGTCGCAGTCATCACGGGAGGCAACGCGGGTATCGGTGAAGCGATCGCGAAAGCCTTCGCACGCGAAGGGGCATCGGTCGTGATCACGGGGAGACGGCAAGGGGAGCTGGACCGGGTCGTGAACGATATTGTGAAGGAACAGGGCAAGGCCTTTGCCGTTGCCGGATCGGTCACAGATGAACGCCATGTCCAGGAGACGGTGCGTCGGACTGTGCAACAGTTCGGGCGGCTCGATATCCTTGTCAACAATGCTGGAGTAGGGGACTTTGGGAAACGCCTTCATGAGATCGATGATGCGACCTGGGCGCAGGTCCTCGATGTCAACCTGACCGGGGTGTTCCGCATGACTCGAGCCGTTTTGCCGCAGATGTTGAAGCAGGAGAAGGGAGCGATCATCAATATCTCTTCCATCGCGAGCCTGGTCGGGATTCCAACATTGCCGGCCTATGCCGCCTCCAAGGGCGCGCTCGATGCCGTGACCAGAGCCCTCGCAGTCGACTATGCCAAGGAGGGTATTCGCTGCAACGTCGTGAATCCAGGGCTTATCGATACGCCAATGGCCGCTCCGCTGATGAGCAACCCAGAACAACTGGACCCCATTCTGTCGCACTATCCTATACGTCGAGCCGGGAAACCGGAAGAGGTGGCCAATATGGTTCTCTATCTGGCCTCCGACGAGGCAACCTGGGTCACAGGCGGGACCTTTCCTATCGATGGCGGGATGACCATCTCGTGAGTAGACGTCCCCTGCGAATCGTGAAGGTCACCGCCGCGGCGATGGGTGCCTGTCAGTTGGTCCGAAGACGAAACAGCAGTCGCGACTTCTCGAACCTATGGACATCAACGCACATACTCAGTTCTGCGGCGTAATCGGCAATCCCGTCGAGCATTCGCTCTCACCCGCGATTCACAATGCCGCGTTTCAGAAACTCGGGCTGAATTTCGTGTATCTGGCGTTCCGCGTGGAAGCGATCGGCGATGCGATCAAGGGTCTTCGCGCCTTGGGAAACTTTCGCGGCGCTAGCGTGACCATCCCCCACAAGATGGCGGCCGTTCCGTTTCTTGACTCTGTCGAGCCGACCGCACGTCATATCGGCGCGATCAATACCATTGTGGCTGTGGGCGGGGTCCTCACAGGGTATAACACCGATGCGACCGGCGCCTTGCGCGCGCTTCGTGAGGGCGGTGTGGCTTTGAAAGGGCGTCAAGTAGTCCTGCTCGGGTCCGGAGGCGCTGCTCGCGCGATTGCCTTCGCGCTCGGGAAAGAGGCTGGGATTGATCGCTTGACCATACTAGGAATCGATGACCAGGAACGTGCAGCCTTGGCCCGAGATCTCCAGTCGAAGACAGGGATGACCGTGCAGGAATCGCCTCTTGATGAGGGTACGTTGCGAAAGGCTCTGCCGGATACTCATGTGCTGATCCATTGCACACCGATGGGTATGTCGCCAAACGTTCACGAGACCTCTGTCCCTGCGACGTTGCTTCATGCGGGATTGACGGTCATGGATATCGTCTACAACCCTCGGGACACCCGGTTGCTGAAGGATGCCAAGGCGGCTGGCTGTCGCACGATTCCCGGGCTTGAGATGTTCCTACATCAAGCCGCGGCGCAGTTCGAACTCTGGACCAATCAGGCTGCTCCAGCCGATGTCATGCGCGCCGTCCTGGAATCCCGCTTCTCATGAATATCGTGTTGATTGGCTACCGGGGGACCGGCAAAAGTACGGTGGGCAAGCTGCTTGCGGCGCGATTGGGACGAGAGCTCGTGTCAACCGATGCGGAGATCGTCAAGCGTGCGCAACATCCGATTCCGGAGATCGTCGCCCAACAGGGATGGGACTACTTCCGCGATCTGGAGTCCGATACCTGCAGGGAACTCGCCAGTCGTGATCAGCTCGTAATCGACACCGGCGGTGGGGCCATCCTTCGCGCGCAGAATGTCGAGGTGTTGAAGAAAGATGGGATTCTGTTTTGGCTGACGGCCTCTGTGGAGACGATCGCGAAACGAATCGGCGGTGATAATCAGCGCCCCTCGTTGACGGGAACCAAGTCATTCATTGATGAAATTCAGGACATGTTACGGGAGCGGACGCCGAAATATCGAGCGGCCGCCGATCACATCATCATGACCGATGATCGATCGATCGATCAGCTGGTTGAGACGCTACTCACCCTAGTGTGAGTAGCCTGCTCAATCAAGAGTCTCTGTCATATCTGGTCGAGGCTATGCCGTCGCCACGTCCTTGACAAGGTCTTCTTCGAAGTGTTTGAAATAGCCCAAGTGCGCCCGTAGCTCAATTGGATAGAGCACCAGACTACGGATCTGGGGGTTGGGGGTTCAAATCCCTCCGGGCGCACCAATATATCACTATGTTATTGGTTTATCGCTGGCAGCGAAATAGACGTGTAGAGTAAGTGTAGAAAATTGG
>DASQFV010000203.1:0-4687 GCA_035632975.1 Nitrospiraceae bacterium | reverse complement strand
TGCCCGGGCAGGCTTCTACACCCGGAATAGTCACCGCCACGACGACCTGGCGAATTGCCACCACACCGTTCCCTCTAAAGAAGGACCAGCTAGACTTTTTCCACCAACTCGGACCGCAGCTCTTATCCTTTTATCGAGCCCTGAACCGCCTCTACATCGACAGTGTACGCGGCCTCCAACCAGCCTGGGTAGCGGGATACCTTGATCAAGGAAAGCCGGATGGATTAGTCGCATATAGCCGGATGAAACGGTTTCGTGACCAACTTCCCGCGGTCATCCGACCGGACATCATCCCCACCCAGGACGGCATGGTGATCACCGAGCTCGACTCAGTCCCCGGAGGAATCGGTATGACCGCATGTCTATCGGCGCTCTATGCCGATAGGGAGGCTGACGGTCTCTCGCTCGTGGGAGGCCCCGAGGGGATGGTACGGGGATTTGCGGCCATGGTGCAAGCCCAGCTCGCTCAGCAAACAGGATGCGTCGCGATTCTGATGTCGGAGGAAGCCAAAGACTATCAGCCTGAAATGACGTGGCTCGCGACCCAGCTTCGAGCTATCGGTCTCGACGCCTACTGCGTGGAACCTCGTCACATTCGATTCACCGAAGGAGGCCTCCGGATCGCCAATGAGGAAATGGACCAGCCCATCGCCTTGATTTATCGCTTCTATGAACTATTCGATCTCCTGAACATTCCCAAATCCGAACTCGTTCAATATGCGATCAAGAAGGACTGGGTCGCCGTCACGCCTCCGTACAAGCCGGCGCTGGAAGAAAAGCTCGCCTTTGCCCTCCTCCATCACCCAGCCTTGCGACCCTTCTGGGAGCAGGAGTTGGACCGGGAGGTCTTCCTGCACCTGGCCACCATCATGCCTCGTACGTGGATTCTCGATCCTGCGCCGATCCCTCCGTCCGCTACAATCCCGGGTTTGGCGATCAGCGGACGGGCCGTGATGAACTGGCACGATCTGGCCACGGCAACCCAGAAAGAACGGCACTTCGTGATCAAGCCATCGGGATTTTCTGAACTCGCCTGGGGCAGCCGTGGCGTATCGGTCGGACACGATATGCCGCAGAGCGAATGGGCCGGTGCCATCGACAAGGCCCTGGCCGCCTTTCCTCGAACCCCCTATGTCCTGCAGGAATTTCACAAGGGCCGCCTGTATGAACTCGACTACTTCGATCCGGTGACCGGTGAAATGAACCGGATGTCCGGTCGCGCCAGGCTCTCTCCCTATTATTTCGTGAGTGGCGAAAAGACCGATCTAGCTGGTATCCTGGCTACCATCTGCCCGGCAGATAAGAAAGTGATCCACGGAATGAAGGACGCCATCATGGTGCCGTGCGCTGTCGCTGGACAATGATCAATGTTGAATGATGAATGTTGAATTAATCGACACAGTATCGTCCGGACAATTAACCATTCAACATTAAACATTGAGCATTAAAAATTATCATGGCCTTGACTCTCTACCATGTCGACTGGTGTCCTGACTGTGAAGTGGTCCGTCAAAAGCTGGCCGACTTGGGCCTGAGCTACGATAATGTCATCGTTCCCGACATCAGGCCAATGCGAAAACAAGTCTACGAGGTTTCCGGTCAATACTACGTGCCGGTGTTAAAGGATGACGAAACCGTTTTGAGCGAGACACACGAGATACTTTCCCACCTTAATTCGCACTATGCCAAGACACCGTCGTAACCGCCTGACCGGACCCTGTGTCGGCGGAACATCAAGGATTGGTGGCCGGGTCCTCTGCACTCAATCGGTCCACTCTCTGACAAGGAGGCCGTGACGCCTGTGGAAAAATGGAGACGCATACTCGCTGACAGCATTGTGAAACCAAAAGACTTGGCGGACCGGCTCGGTGTCGACGCGAAGGAAATCGAAGCCATCGTGGGCGACTATCCGATGCGCATTACCCCCACGGTGCTGGCGACGATGAAAGAAAAGGGCGACGCCATTTGGAAACAGGTGGTCCCGGACATCGCCGAGTTGGACGACTTCGAAGCGGAAGATGATCCGCTCGAGGAAGACCTCATGAGTCCGGTCCCACATCTTGTCCATCGCTATCCAGACCGCGTCCTGTTGATGGTGACGAACCAGTGCCCGATTTATTGCCGGTTCTGCACGAGAAAACGGCTGGTCGGGAAACCAGGATTCCTTAAGAAAGGCGAACTTGACCAAGCCATCGCCTACTTGCGCGAGCATACCGAAGTGCGCGACGTCATTCTCTCCGGCGGCGACCCCTTGCTCCTGCCGGATCATGTATTAGAACGGA
Organism: Nitrospiraceae bacterium; assembly: GCA_035632975.1. GTDB lineage: Bacteria > Nitrospirota > Nitrospiria > Nitrospirales > Nitrospiraceae > Palsa-1315. Next base: position 2,405 of record DASQFV010000203.1, on the reverse strand, counting down.
TCCTCAAGGCTCTGCGTACCATTCCGCATCTGGAACTGATTCGCCTCGGCTCCCGGGTGCCCGGCACGTTACCGGAACGGATCACCCCGGAACTCTGCGCGATCGTGAAGAAGTACCATCCTGTGTATATGAACCTGCATTTCAATCACCCGGACGAGCTGACGTCTGAAGTCAAAACGGCCTGCGGGATGTTGGCCGATGCCGGCGTGCCGCTCGGCGCGCAGACCGTGCTGCTCAAAGGCGTCAACGACGATCCGGACATCATGAAACGGTTGATGCATCAGCTCCTGCTCGCCCGCATCAAACCCTACTATCTCTACCAGGCGGACCTGACCAAAGGCACGAACCACTTCCGCACCACGGTCGAAACGGGGCTGAATATCATTAAGTCGTTGCAGGGCCACACAAGCGGGATGGCGGTCCCGCACTTCGTGATCGATGCGCCAGGCGGGGGCGGCAAGATTCCCTTGCTCCCCGGCGACTACATGGTGCACATGGATACTGCGGGGGTCCTCTTGAAGAACTATGAGAACAAGGCATTCCACTATCCGCAACCGCAACAAGAATCTGCGCGAGAGCTGCCGATGGTCAGCGCAGCGCCTGCACTGGGATCGTGCAGTAATGGAGAGCACGACGATCTGTGAGCACCCGCACCACGCAGGGCATTTTGCCCTACCAACAGATTAAGCAGCTGATCGCGAGCCGTGCCATTCACGCCGACGTGCCGATCGAAGGCCGGCAGATCCAGCCGGCCAGTCTCGATCTGCGGCTCGGGCGCAAGGCCTATCGGCTGATCAGCAGCTTCCTGCCGGAGTTGTCCGAGATCACGAGCCGACTCAATGTCCTGGACTTCTACCAGTCCGACCTCGTGATGTACGAGATGGACCTGATCGAGGGGGCCATGCTCGAAAAAGGCCACGTCTATTTAGTGCCGCTGCTTGAACGTCTGGCGCTACCCAAGACTCTCCGGGCGCGAACTAATCCCAAAAGTACGACCGGACGGCTGGACGTCTTCACCCGCGTTGTGACGGATCTCAACACCGGATTCGATGAGATCCGAGCCGGCTATTCCGGGCCCCTCTATCTGGAAATTGTTCCACGCTCGTTCGCGATCAAAGTGAAGACCGGGTACTCCCTCAATCAAATTCGCTTCGTACGCGGCGACGCCGCCGTATCAGACCGGTCGCTACAGACGCTCCACAAGCGAGAGCCCTTGCTCTACCACAATCTCCCCACAAAGAACGCGCTGGACACCCGTGATCTCCGTACGGATCGCGGACTGTTTCTCCGCATCGATCTGAAGGGAGACGACCGAAGTGGCTCGCCGATTATCGGCTATCGGGCGAAGAAAAATAGTCACGTCATCGATCTGTCAAAGGTCGGCCACTATGCGGCGCTCGATTTTTGGGAGCCCCTGTACCGCCACCGCCAGGACAGTCTCCTCTTGGAACCGGAGGAGTTTTACATTCTCGCGTCCAAAGAACGGATTCGCGTTCCCGCCGGCTACGCGGCCGAGATGGTTGCCTTCGAAGCAGCATGTGGCGAGTTACGGACCCACTACGCCGGGTTTTTTGATCCGGGATTTGGGTACGGCTGCGGCGAGCTGCACGGCACCCAAGTGGTCCTGGAGGTCCGCCCCCACGACGTACCCTTCCTGATCCATGATGGACAAACATTTTTTAAGGTCGTATACGACAGGATGCTCGCACGCCCCAGTCAGCTCTATGGCACGGCCCTCGGATCCTCGTATCAGCGCCAAGGTCTTACCCTGAGCAAACATTTTAAGGTTTAGCCCGCCGCGGAACCCCCTTTTAGGAACCAGCTGACCATGCCGCCAGAACCGACCAACGAGCCGGAGCGTCGCGAGCCAGAAGAGGATTCCGGGGGCGACAACCAGATGCGTGTCGCCGGCATGATCGTGGGCACCGCCCTCATTTTCATTGGCTTCCTCGACATATTTCTCTCTATCAGTGGGGGATTCGAGATCGACGTCATTCCCCTCTTGATTTACTTTGGTGGGGTCGCGGTATGGGCGAATGCCGTCGTCCAAAATACGACCCTCCGCTACAGCCTCATCGGCGGCGCCCTCCTGCTCGCAGCCGTCTTCTTCCACTATGGGGAAGTCCTCTTCTGGCACAAGCAAGTCATATTTTGGGGTACAGTGGTTGTCGTCATGTATTTTATGTTCAACGAACCAAAGAAACGCGCATAACAGCCCATCGAAGTTCTAGCGCGCCAACATAGTTTTCCCGCAACCTGCTAACGTGTCATGGCGATGCCGATTTCCGTCATCATCCCCACACTGAATGAAGAACGGACAATCATGGCCACACTAGCGCACACCGCTTCGCTCGGCTTCGATGAACTCATCGTGGTGGATGGAGGGAGCACCGATGAGACTCCCG
>DASQFV010000202.1:0-3437 GCA_035632975.1 Nitrospiraceae bacterium | reverse complement strand
AGGCCATCGATGTTTTGCTGTACCGAAATGGTTTTTTAGCAGCCTGATAGCAGGGTGCGGGAAAAGGCCGCCAGCGCCACAGACTGTGGCGTGATAAATGCGAAATATGCGAGAAAGGCGCGACTTGAGGTTCGAAGTTTGGGGCTCGGAGCTCTGAAAACCTCAAACCTCAAACTTCGAATCTCGAACTCTCCCCTGTCCCGCCTGTCTCGCGTGGCTATACTGCGAATGGCCGCCTTGACCGCGTTGAAACTCCCGCTGTATCCTGTCCCTGTCCCAACTTCATGAGATGAGAGTCTTTTTATGCTGTCTGACCAAAGGAACCGGGCGGAAGCGTCGGTCGAACCCCTCGAATCGGCTGGCGTGGAAGAGGTTGCGCCCCTACCGATTCCAGAGTATGTCAACGAATTGGTCACGCGAGCCAAAGGTGCCGCGGGTCGGTTGGCTACGCTTTCGACTGCAGTGAAGAACCGGGCCCTTCTGGCGATGGCAGAGGCGCTGGACGAGCAGAAGGATGCGCTGCGCGCCGCGAACGAACTGGACCTGGAGGCCTTCGGGACTGCGCCGGAGAAGCAGGCGATGGCGGACCGGCTGCGTCTGACGCCCGAGAGGATCGTCGAAATGGCAGCCGGCCTGCGCGAAGTGGCTGCGCTCCCTGATCCAGTCGGTGACATGCCGAAGATGTGGACAAGGCCGAACGGGATGCAGGTGGGGCGCGTGCGGGTTCCGATCGGCGTCATTGGAATTATTTATGAGTCCCGCCCGAACGTCACGGCGGATTCCGCTGCCCTGTGTTTGAAATCCGGGAATGCCTGCGTGCTGCGGGGAGGGAGCGAGGCGATCCACTCGAATACGGCGATTGCGACGGTCCTATCGGAGGCGGCGGAGAAAGCCGGCATCCCGGCCGGGGCGATCAGCTTTGTCGCGCGGCCCGAGCGTGAACTGGTTCCTCTTCTGTTGAAGCAGGATCGCTATATCGACCTCATTATCCCTCGCGGCGGCGAATCGCTGATGCGCGTCGTCACCGAGCACGCCACGATCCCTGTCATCAGGCACGACGCCGGCGTCTGTCACATTTATGTCGATGCCGATGCCGATCCAGCCATGGCGGAGCGGGTCTGTTTCAACGCAAAGGTGCAACGGCCGTCGACCTGCAATGCGATGGAGACCCTCTTAGTTCATCAGGGCATTGCGCGTAACTGGCTCGCCCCCTTCATTGATAAGCTGGTGGCGGCCAGAGTCAAGGTCCGTGGGTGCCAGAAAACCTGCCAGCTGTCATCGTCGGCCACACCCGCGAGCGACGATGACTTTGGAAAAGAATTTCTCGATCTCACCTTGGCGGTGAAAGTGGTCAAGAACCTCGATGAAGCGATGGAGCATATTGTCAAGTATGGCTCACGCCACACGGAAGCCATCGTGACCTCCGATTACCCCAAGGCCATGCGGTTTCTGCGCGAGGTTGATGCCAGCGCGGTGCTGGTGAACGCCTCGACCAGGTTGAACGATGGCTATCAATTCGGACTGGGAGCGGAAATCGGGATCAGCACGTCCCGCATCCATGCCCGAGGCCCGATGGGGCTGGAAGAATTGACCTGCTTCAAGTTTATCGTCATGGGGAGCGGCCAAGTCCGCGAGTAGATGCCCTCCGATCCACGTCGTGTCGCATTGACCACCTCCGGTCATCTTCGCTTTTCAAGCAATCTTCCCTTCGCACAGGATCTCGAGCAGGCGGGTGGGCGAATCGTCCGCCAGGACACCGGGCATCTCGTCTTCTATCGCTCGGACGGTCGCCGGTTTCTGGCGACCGATCCAGAAGGAAACCCGTTGCATGAATGTGAGTGGGGGACTGATGCCACAGGCGATGTGATCCTCTGCCGCGCTCGTATACGTTTGGATTGGGGGCAATGGATCGGGTTGAAGCCGGCTGGTCTGGTGAATGAAACCAGCCTCAATCTCGCCGGTAAGCCTGGCTGGCAACGGCTCAAGGCCGATGATTTGCGCACGATGGCTGCGCAGGCGCTCCGGGTCCCGCTCGAGGAAGTGCAATTTTTCTATCGGGATGAGGATCTCCTGATCGAGCCGACCGGCAGGGCGACGATCCGCCAGAGGAAAGACGCCTTCTATGTACTTCAGAACGGGGATTTCGAACGGGCCCGGTTCATGTCCTGTATGGGTGCGATGAGTTGGTCCTCTATCGATTTTCTGCCGGTCGTCGAACTCTTTCAGTCACTGTTGCCGGGAACGGGGTCTGCGGTCTTTGAGTTGATTCGAGGACTCTACGACGATCAGAATGAGGGGAACCCGACCCCCCGACGTTTGCAATACCGAGGAATTCCTACCTATCCGTCGGAAGCGGCCTTCCGCTTGTTTAGTAGCTTCTTTAGCCCGCAGGCACCTGGGGGGAGTAACCCGTTCACGCTCTTCATGAATCCTGAACGGTCCCATCACGTCATCTGGCTGCCGGCTGCTACGCCGCCGATTCGATATTTCGATCAGCGCGCGGGGGCATGCTTGACCCTCCAAGGTGGCTTGTTGCACAAGGTGACGGTGGCGTCAGACTCCGCAGGGCTATCCTACATGAGCCCGAATGGCCGTCGATTTGTCCCATGCGATCGAAGTGCAGAATCTATTGGAATGCATGTCATTCTGAAGGATCGTGATCGTGAGACGACGTTGGCTGTGACCCTGCCGCAAGGAAGTCTGGAACAGTCTGGTGAGCCAGTGGCCATGAGCCCAGTCGACTGGCGATCGGTCTTTGTCCAGGGGGTTCCGCTCATCCCTCCTGCCGACGCCTACGGCGCGGTGTTGTTTTATCCGGAAGACGAATCTGAGATCGGTGAGTGCGCGGCGCAACCTTTCGTGGCCGATTATTTACAAGATTTTGGCGAACAGAATCGGGAAATCGGCGCGGCCCTTTCACGAGCCGAGCGCGTGCTCATCGACAATGGCGATGCCGTGGTTGCGACCTGCATCATGTTTGATCGGCCGAGAGACTATACCGCGCTGGTACGGTATCCGGCCTTTGCGCAAAAGCAGGCACAACAACTCTGGAGTGTCTGTGCCGAGTTGCAACGGTGGGATTGGCTCTCACACATTCGATTCGTTTCGGACGAAGGGCAGTATAATCGGGAAGCCCAGGGCACCTATGATTTGGTCTACCACTGGGTGCCCTATGACAGCGGAGACCTACCGGCCAGCCTGGCCGAACGCATGAAGGGGATCAGCCGAATTCTTCGGAGGGGAGGCCATGCGTTCGTCATCGGTCCGGCACAACTGGGCCCGCAGGGTTCGTCCCATGGACTCCACGTCTGCTGGGAGGAGCCGGTCGCACAGCTCCCCACATTTCGGATACATCGCACGATCCTGCCGAAAGCGAGGCTGAGGGCTGGGTTGACACTATTCCACATGAAAAAGGTTTAGCAGGCTGATGCTCTATC
>DASQFV010000201.1:0-1548 GCA_035632975.1 Nitrospiraceae bacterium | reverse complement strand
CCCCAACCTGGGCGATAGGCCGTGCGGAGGCCTTCAAGGAGATGGCGAAGAAGATCGGCGTTAGCGTCAAAGATATCTACTGGACACTCGGCAGTCATGATGTGGTTGCGATCTGTGAGGCCCCTGATGACGAGAGCGCATCAGCGCTTGCCTTGAGCGTCGGCTCACGCGGTAAGGTCCGATCCGATACCCTGCGAGCGTTTTCATTCGATGAGATGAAGCGGATCCTCGACAAGATGGTTTGAGGCGACTTCTGGCGTCATTTTGTCATTTGGAGGTGAGGTCGGAGTTGTCACCCTTATTCCGAGAGCCTCCTGGATCAACGCACGCGGCTTCCCGGCAGGGTTCTGAATGACAGGCTTCCTCACAGGTTTCGGAACGATTTCCGCATCGTTAGGCAATGCCGTCACATCTACGCTTGCCGACTTATCGGGGCGGCAGGAATCCGGGTGACATCAAGCCTTCGCGGAGCATTCGCCGTGTCCCTGTCGGAAACTAAATCCGGACATATTGGTGGTGCAATCCGCCCAAGATTGGCAGGGGCAGAATGCGACCGATGGTCTGGATGGCGCGCGACACCGGCGCATCCTTGTTCAGCGACAGGTGCGTGCGAGCTTGATTGTAGTATTTTGCGTAAGATCGAAGCACATGGCGAAGGTGCAGCTCGCCGAATACGACAACGTGGTCGAGGCAGTCCCGTCGGATCGAGCCAATCAGCCTTTCAGAATGTCCGTTCTGCCATGGCGATCGTGGGGCGGTCGGCCGATCCCGAATGCCCATTGCCCGAAGACGCCGGATGAAGACGTTGCCATAAACGCGGTCCCGATCGCGAACGATGTATCGCGGGGCCTGCTCCCAGCCGAATGCCTCGGTGAGTTGACCAGCGATCCATTCGGCACTCGGATACGCGGTTACACCCAGCCATAGGATCTTACGGCGGCGATGCGCCAGGATCAGCAATCCATATAACAGTCGGAAGGAGATCGTGGGGACGACGAACAGATCCATAGATGCGATGCCGTCGGCGTGATTGCGGAGGAACGTCTTCCACCCCTGAGACGGCGGTCGTCTCCTCCTCGCCATGTACTTTGCGATTGTTGTTTGCCCGACATCGATGCCAAGCTTGAGGAGTTCGCCATGGATCCGAGGTGCGCCCCAGAGCGGGTTCGTGCTGCTGATCTCTCGAATGAGCTGGCGTATCTCCAGTGGGGTTTTCGGCCGACCACTGTAGGGTCTGGATTTCCAGCGCCAATAGGCTCGGAAGCCCGCGCGGTGCCAGCGGATCACGGTCTCCGGCTTGATGATCGTCAGAGCGTTCAGCACCCCAGGAGCCAAACGATACAGCCCGGCAAACACCAAGCGGTCGATGCCGCTGAAAGTCGGCCTCTTAGGCGATTTGCGCCGCAGCACGTTGAGTTGGTGACGAAGTGCCAGGATCTCCGCTTCCCGAGAAGCCCGCGACCGGAACAGTCCCACAAGGGCGCACCAGATCAGTCTGCAAAGATCCGCCATCGAGCAAAAGCATTGCCCGATTCGCTGTCACTCGCC
>DASQFV010000200.1:0-18964 GCA_035632975.1 Nitrospiraceae bacterium | reverse complement strand
AGAACTTCATGAGTGAAGGGCGTTTTAAGACCTGGGAAGAGGCGGCGGCATATGCCGAACGGGCCCTCCACACGCCGTCGCCGGAGCCCCCCTCAAATAGCCACGCCAACGACACGCAAGGAACACCTTCATGACACTCGTACGCCTCCCTGCGAGGGCACGATAGGTCAAGTATGAGTCAAGTTATGAGTCAACCGCGGACCAGGGAGAGAGTCCTCCTGGGGGGTTGACCAGGCGCTGATCATTGACGCGGGATGTGAAGAAACCGCGAACGAACTCCATGGGAGCGCGGGCGAGCCATCGTCCATCTGTCGGGCTTGCGCAATATTCTCAGCTACGGCGATCAAGGGAGACATAATCCCTCGTCGTCGACCCCGTGTAGAGCGCCCGTGGCCTGATCAGCCGGTTATGATCCTGCTGTTCGATTACGTGCGCGCACCAGCCGGTGATGCGTGAACAGACAAACACGGATGTGTAGAGCTCTCGCGGAATGCCCATCAGGAGATAGGCCACCGCCGTATAGAAATCGAGGTTGGGGCAGAGACCTTTCTCCTGCTGCATCACACGATCGACGAGGGTCGCAATCTCGTACCAACGGTGGTCGCCGCAGATCCGGCTCAATGATTCGGCGTGCTGTTGAATGATCGCCGAACGAGAGTCTCCTTTTTTGAGTACACGATGGCCGAAGCCCATGATCCGGTGTTTGCTTGCCAAGGCCGCCCGCACCCATCGCTCCGCCTTCTCGCGGCTTTCGATCCCGAGAAACATCTCGGCGACAGCCTCATTCGCTCCACCATGGAGCGGTCCCTTCAGCGTGCCGATTGCCGAGGTAATCGCCGAGTGCTGGTCCGTCATGGTCGACGCGGTCACGCGGGCCGAAAAGGTGGAGGCATTGAATTCATGCTCGGCATAGAGCGTGAGCGACACGTCGAGCACGTGGGCCATTGCTTTGGCCGTCTCATCGCCTCTCCGATCGGTGAGGAGGAGAAGCAGGTTCTCGGCGAAGCTCAGATCAGCTTGCGGCTCCACCCGGGGTTTCCCGTTCGCAAGCCGATGCGCAGTCGCGATGATGAGTGGGATTTGCGCCAACAGTCGGATCGCTTTACGGACGTTTGCGTCGTGAGAACTGTCGGAGGCATCCGGATCGGTCATACCTAGCAGCGAGACGCTGGTCCTCAGGATGTCCATCGGACGCGCACCAGGAGGAACCATGCCAAGGAACCTTTCGACAGGATCAGGCAGGACGGAGTGTGCGGCGAGCTGCGTCGTGAAATCCTTTAGTTCTTTCTGGGTCGGCAGCTTGCCGAAGAGCAGCAGATAAGCCACCTCCTCGAAGCGGGCCTTCTCTGCCAAATCGCTGACCGCATACCCGAGATAGCTCAGTCCCGCTTCACCTTCGTCCACCTGACACAGCTTTGTCTCCCCGGCAAGGATTCCCTCAAGGCCCGGGCTGTATGTCGGAGTCTTTGCTGTCTCACCTGGTGGCATGGTCATCATCCGTCGAGTGAAATTGCCGATCCCGTTGCTCATACTCCGCATACCGCAGCAGGTCGTAGAGTTGCTGCCTGGTATGCATTCGCTCCAACAGGTCGCGCTGTGAACCATGAGTTTTCAGCTCAACCAGCATCTGCTCGATCGCCTTCGTCGCCAACCGAAGGGCCGTGACGGGGAACAGCACGAGCCGATAGCCGAGATCTTCAAATTCGGCGACGCTGAGGTAGGGCGTCTTCCCGAATTCGGTCATGTTGGCGACCAGCGGCGCTTTGCCGCCTTCCTTAGCGAGTTGCCGGGCAAACGCGCGGAATTCATCGGCGGATTCGAGGGCCTCCGGGAAAATCGCGTCGGCGCCGGCGTCGATATAGGCCCGTGCCCGTCGCACCGCGGCGTCTAATCCATCAACGGCACGGGCGTCCGTACGGGCGACGACGAAGAAGTCAGGATCTCGTCGCGCGTCATTCGCCGCACAAATCTTGTTCACCATCTCGCTCGTCGAGACCAACCGCTTTCCCGGCAGATGTCCGCATTTCTTGGGCAGCTCCTGATCTTCGATCTGTATTCCAGCCAACCCAGCCTGCTCGAATTCCTTCACGGCACGCATCACCGCGAGAGGGGGGCCGAAGCCCGTGTCAGCATCCACGATGGCCGGGATCGTCACGGCCTTGGTGATGGTGGTTGCATCGGATACCACCTCCGTGAGGGACAACAAACCGATATCCGGCAATCCTCGCGCGGCCGACAGACCGGCGCCTGAGATGTAGAAGGCATGGAACCCAGCGCGCTCGATCTGCATGGCCGTCAAGGCATTGAAGGCCCCGGGCAGGACCACGGTCTGTTTATCAAGCAGCTCGCGGAGACGCCGAGCTTTGGACGTGGGATGAGGGGGCATGTTAGATCCTTCGGTTCATCTTCAATAACGGCATCAACACCCTGATATCTCTCAGCTGGTCGAGCCTCCAGACCAAGTCGATCACCTTGTTTATCCGCGCTCGGTCTAATTTCCCTGCCGCCAACCGGCGGAACTTGTTCGCGACTTCGTGGTCGGACATCCGGTTCTTGGGATGGCCGAGGGGATAGTCCACCTGTTTGACATAGTCTTTCCCTGCCTTTGTTCGCACCGTGAGGCGCGTCGTCATCGCCTGTGGATAGCAGCCGACGAACTCCGGTTTCGGAACAACGCGCACCTTCTGGATCAGTTCATGCAGAACGGGATCCGCGAGGCGTTGGGCCTCGAACGAGCGCAGCGTGACCTTGCCGTCCAACAGAGTAACGGCCACGCAGTAAGGAAAGCTGTGATCGGCGGTCTCTCTCGTGTGAGGGCGCCACTTTTCAGGATCACGTCCGATGATTTCAATCGCCACATCGTAGCTGCCGATTTCAACGTCCCTGATTCCCGCCAGCGCCTCGACCCCTTCGACTTTAAGGATCTCCTCTCGGATCGCCAGAGCGGCTTCCACTGCTGTCTGTGCATGATACTCCACGGGATAATGTTTGATATATGTATCCAGGATCTTGAACGGAACTGCGTCGGACGGTCCCTGCTCACCTCCAAAGAGCGGAAGCTCGAACGATCCCGACACGAGTTTCATGAAGCCCTTCTCACCTTCAAAAATCGGAGATGGGCCCGTCATCCCTCGTTGAGCCAGCATGGCCGCGAACACGCCATTTCGCGCGGCGTTAGAGAAGGCGCAGGCTTTCCACATGGAAAGGTCCCCGACACGCGTCTGCCTCAAGGCGATATTTGCCACCCCAGCAAGGTTGATGGCCTGTAATGTCTGTGCAGCTGAGAACCTCATCACCTTGGCGGCGGCGAGGGCAGAGGAGAATGGGCCGTAGGTCACATGGTCCCAGCCGCGCGGTCGCAGCGCTGCTGCGTCGCAGAGGCGGCACTGGACTTCATAGGCGAGGGCGATAGCCTGAATCACGCGCTGGCCTGAGGTACGAGACGCCTCTCCGACCGCAAGGATGGCTGCAATGTTGTCTGAAGGGTGCGCTGGTTCCTTCGCGAGGTAGGTATCGTTGAAATCGAGATAGCGGACGAGCGCGCCGTTGGCGAACGCGGCGAGATCGGGAAGGGTCCTGTGGCCGGTTCCCCACAAGGTTGCGCCATGTGGCACTTTGACAGCTTGAGCGAGCCGACGTGCGATCCGGCATGGCGGCGCGGTCAAGGCCCCAAGCGCACAGCCCAGGCTGTCTAGTATCCGCCGTTTGACTTCGTGCACCACGGCGCTGGGTAGGTCATCGTAGCAAAGGGATTGGCCATACTGGCTTAAGCGATCCGCGAGCATTGGCAATTCCCTCCTGATCTCTATCGTCCCGTCACCCCGCACGTTTCACGCGGCTCAACTGCCTTCGACCAGCTCGGGCCTCTCCCCACTGATGCTGAGACCGCGTAGGAGCCTGTTTCGCACAGTAGGCGATAGTGTCGGTGATGAGCTGCCGTGCGGGTTCAGGTGGGAAGAGCCATGCTTTCTGGCAAGGGACTCTTTGAGAATGTCGTTTTGGAGGGTCCCGCCTAATGGCTCAACGGAGATGCCACGCGTTTCCACATCAGCTAGGTAGTTAGCGAGGATCATGGCGGCCGGTCCATTGCTCGTCATCGAAGTGGTGACCGGGTCAGGCGGAATGTCTGCGAAGAGCCGATCCATATCCATTAACGGCGGTTCCGCGACATCGACGAGCCGTACTTGATAACCGGCCGTAGCACAGACCTGGCTAATGCCGCGGCCCATTTGGCCGGCGCCGACGATGCCGATGGTCTTGATGTCGTCGAGGGTCATACCCACCTCGGGATAGAGGTACGAGGCACATGGCCAGGGCCGAATGTTGTGTTTTTGTCCGTCCCTATTAAGGAGTCCCTCTCGCCTCTCGCTCCGTGCCTGTTGCCTGACTCAGGGCCGTTCTACGACAACCGCTATTGCCTCTCCACCTCCGATACAGAGGCTGGCCAACCCTCGTCTGGCGCCGCGGGCCTCCATGGCATAGAGCAGGGTCGTGAGAATCCGTGCGCCGGTGGCGCCGATCGGATGGCCCAGCGCGACCGCCCCACCGTTGACGTTGACCCTCTCGTGGTCAAGCCCCAATTCCCGGTTGATGGCCAGGGAGACAGCCGAGAAGGCTTCATTAATCTCAAACAGGTTGATGTCGCTCATTGAAAGGCCGGTCTTCTTGAGCACCCGCTTAATCGCCTCGACCGGCGCAATCGTAAACCACTCAGGCGCGAGCGCCACTCCGGCATAGCCGATGATGCGCGCCATCGGCGCGAGCCCGAGCTGTGCGGCTTCCTCTTCCGCCATGACGACCAACGCGGCTGCCCCATCGTTACAGGAAGGAGAATTGCCCACGGTCAAGACCCCATCTTCCTGGAACACCGGCTTGAGCTCGCGCAGCTTGCTCAGATTGACTCGGTTCGGTTCTTCATCCTCTGTGATGGTCAACGGCGCGGCTTTCCGTTGTGGCACGTCAACCGGGACGATTTCCGGTTTGAAGGTCCCGGTCGCAATGGCTTCCTGGGCACGGCGGTAGCTTTCCAAGGCGAAGTCGTCGACCTCCCGTCTGGTGAGTCGGTACTTTGCTGCACAGAGTTCGCCGCCCTGCCCCATGTGGAAATTGTTATAGACATCCCACAGGCCGTCTTTGACCAGGCTATCCACCAGCTCCGCATGTCCTAGCCGATACCCCTGCCGCGCTTTCTCCAACAGATAGGGTGCGCGGGTCATGTTTTCCATGCCGCCTGCCACAACGATTCTGGCGTCTCCGAGGGCAATGGCCTGAGCGGCCATGATCAGGGTCTTGAGGCTGGACCCACAGACCTTGTTGACCGTCGTGGCACCAACCGAGTTGGGGATTCCGGCCCCGATCGAAGCTTGTCGGGCCGGCGCCTGGCCGAGCCCGGCGTTGAGGACACAGCCCATATACACGTCGTCCACACGCTCTTTCGGAACGTGAATGCGCTTCAGTGCTTCCGCGATGGCGATGCTGCCTAGCATGGTCGCGGGTACAGCGCCGAACACCCCGTTGAAGCTGCCCATCGGTGTTCGCACTGCGCTCACGATGACCGCGTGCTGTTTCTTATTCACAGGATTTGTCTCGGTGACTCCGTTCAGGATAACCCCTAAATCTTTGCCGTTCACCGTTCGCCCCGCGCCGCGTTCACGACATCAGTCCTGCGCTTCTGTGACGCAGGGGTCCGAGGTTGACGTGAGGCATAGGGAACCGAGTCCTGAGGACTTGCGGGAACTCATGCTACGCGCCAGTCCGTCATTTCTCAAGTAACGGCACAATCCCTTCCTCCAGCCAGGCATACTCGCCGCTCATGATTGCCTTCGACAGGTGATAGACGATGGTGTCTTTCTTGTGTCTGCGGATTCTTTTCACTGAAGAGGAGGGAGGGTCCAGACGATCCGCCATCTCCTGACAGAAATAAGTGGCAAGCGCAATGATGCCTGGCTTCGCCCGCATCTCTGATTGGGACGCATACCAGAGCGTCGCGGCCATAGGAAAGAGCCAGAGGCTATCATTCACCAAATCTTGCAACAGGAGTTGCTTATTGTGCAGGCCCTGCCTGTGTCGGACCGTCGCGACGAGCGTCGATCGTGTCAGGCTCCGAGAGGACGACTCGATGAAGCGAACCCACCGGGCGTAGTCCTTTCCGAACATCGCAGACGTGCTCAGGGGGTTCGGAAAGTGGAGACAGGAGCGAAGCGCTATGCGCGCGTAGTACAGCGGCGCCGTGATCTTGTCTGACGGGGAGCCTTGGAGAAAGGCGATACCCTGTTCGATATAGGGCGCGAGAGCCTCGCGCGCCATCCAGATGCGCAGGATCTCACTCGTTCCCTCCCACACCAGATTAATGCGGGCATCGCGAAGCATGCGCATGACTGCAATGCTGAGTTCGCCGCTCTTACGCTGCGACTCAACGGTCATGAATCCCCGTCCCCCGCGCACTTGGAACAGGTCGTTGACCACTTCCCAGTACCACTCGCTGCCGATGATTTTGGCTGCGGCCGACTCCAGCCGGAGGTCGCCCTTCTTGTTGGCCCAGGCTCCGCAGAAGGCCATCACGGCGTCGAGCGCCAGCGTGTAGGCCGCAGCACGGCAGAGTTTTTCTCCGATGAGAGTGTGTTCGCCGATCGGTTTGTTCCACTGGACGCGGGTGCGGCCCCACCAGCGCATCACAGACAGGCACTGTTTGAGGCCCCCCGAACTGGCTGCGGGAAGCGTCAAGCGGCCGACGGTGAGGGTGGCGAGTGCGATCCTCAGGCCATCTGCTTCGTTGCCCAGGCGGTTTTCAATCGGGACGTAGACGTCCTTGAACGTCGGGACGCCGTTGTAGATCCCTCTCACACCCTCGAACCGCAGACGGGTGACGGAGCACCCTGGCCAGTGGGTTTCCACGATGAAGGCACCATATCGCTTCTCGGCCTGGGGGTCTTGGAGTTCCTCTGGCCGATCAACAATTCGTGCAATGACGACCAGCATGGAAGACAAAAACTCGCCGTCCTGCTTCGCGGAATTCGTAATGAAGAACTTTTCTCCCGTGAGGCGATACGCGACGGTCTTCTCGCTTTCTCTGACGCGGACAGCGTACGTTTCGACCTTTGAAATGTCGCAACCCACATTTCGTTCCGTGAGTGCAAACCCTGAAATTTCTCCCCGCGCGAGCCGAGGAAGATACTTGGCCTTCTGTTCTTCTGTTCCGAAGAGGCGCAGTGGTTCAGGAACTCCGATCGATTGCGCGGCCGACAACAGCACAGTGAGCGAGGCATCAAAACTTGCGCACAGGGTGGCGACTTTCTGGTACTCAGACTGGGTCAACTCCAGCCCGCCGAAGCGTCTGGGAATCTTGATGCCAAAGGCTCCGATCTCAGCCAGTGTTTTCAGGACCGGCTCAGGCAGCTCCCCCTCACTGTCCACTTGGTCAGGATTCAAGGGTATAAGGGCGATCTTGAATTGTTCGAGGAAATCCAGGGCGGCCGGACTCGTCTGTGGAATGCCGATTGAGGTAAAGAGGTCCCATCGGACGTCGGTTTCAAACAATCCTGCAAGAAACCCGGAATAGGAAGCCTTGTCACGAGCGGTCTCAGCCACCGCCACAGACCCTTGAAACACATCCGGCTTCGTCATGCGCGGCACCTCCATGAGAGGCAAATTAAGGGTGTTGTCGCTCGTCTCGTTGGTTTACCTTACCACTATTTACGCCAGGTTTGTCCCGGAATTGGCCCCGCCCGCCCCCCTCTTATGTAGCACCATACCCCAGGGACGAGGCGAGCCGTTGGCGCCGTGGCGTGGTAGGATGTGGAGTAGATCAGGCGGAGTTGTGAGCCTCGGCGCGTGACGATTCTTCACTCCGGATTTTGGGCGGAGAATACACCATGCGTAATGTCGTCGTCGTCGACGGATTTCGGACCCCACTGTGCAAGGAGGGAACAGACTTTCGCGAGACGGATGCGGACGTGCTTGGCGCCTGGGTCGTCCGCGAAATGATCACACGGTGTCACCGCTGGAATCTCCCCCTGGAGACGATCGATTGCGTCTTAGGAAGCAATGTGGCAACGCCCACGCACGCGGTGAATCCGACGCGTGTCGCCGCTGTCACCGGTGGTCTCCCCGCAACGATCCCCGCCGATACGGTGGCGGGGAAAAATTGCGGCTCAGGAGTGACGGCCCTCTACTATGCGAGCTTGCGTATTCGGAGCGGTGACGCTGATACGGTGCTCGTCATCGGCATGGAGGCGATGAGCCGTATCCCAGTCGTCTACCACTCCATTGTTGCCAACCTCCTCCTGCAATACGGGAAAGCCAGAAACTTTCGGGAACGTGCCGCCGGCGCTCTGGCCCTCATTCCCACGCTCCTTAACCTCAAGAAATATCCCCCGCGCGTCGGCTTGGTGATGGGTCTCACGGATCCGATGTGTGACCTCATGATGGGACAGACGGCAGAGAATATCGCGAAGGATCCTTCGCTGGGCATCACTCGGCAAGACCAGGACGCATTTTCCATTCGATCGCACAGGCTCGCGGCACAAGCGTGGAAAGACGGGCTCTTTGCGGACGAGGTCGTCCCGATGTATGTCCCTGAGCGGAGTATCTGCGTCGAACGAGACAATGGAATCCGTGAGGATGCTAGGCAGGAGACATTTCGTGAGGTGAAACCTGTGTTCGACAGGCGCCACGGTTCGGTGACGCCGGCCAACTCCTCGCAGATAACCGATGCCGCCGCAGCCGTCCTGCTCATGGAGGAGGAGAAGGCCAAGGCCCTCGGCTTGCCGATCCTCGGCTACGTAAAGGACTACGCGGATTTTGGGTATGACCCGGCCTGTATGGGGCTGGCCCCCGTCGGGGCCATCGCCAAAGTGTTGGCCAAGGCCCGCCTGACCCTCAAGGACTTCGCAATATGTGAGATTAACGAAGCCTTTGCGTCCGTCGTGTTGGGGATCAGCCGCATTCTTGACTCCTCATCTCTCATGGAACGCAAGTTCGGGCGTTACGGATTGAGGGAACGTCTCGGCGAAATCCCGCCCGACGATCTCAACCCGCACGGCGGTGCGATCGCGCTCGGCCATCCAGTTGGCGTCTCCGGTCTGCGCCTGGCCATGACCTCCCTGTTCGAACTCAAACGACGGAATACCGAGCGGGCATTGATCAGCGCCTGCGTCGGAGGTGGACAGGGCGTGGCCATGATCTTGGAGAGGAAATAGCGATGTCGAATGGCCACAGCATCTCCCCCGGCGAGTTCAAACACTTTAAGACCGTCGTTCTAGACGAGGGGATCTTGCTGGCAGGTTTTGATTACTCCGGCAAGTCGGTCAATGTCCTCAACGTTGAGAGCATAACGGAGTGGCAGAAGATCGTGCAGTTTGCCGAGCAATCCGCCGGCATCAACGGCGTCGTACTGGTGAGCGTGAAGGAAGGAAACTTCTGTGCAGGAGCCGATCTGGAGCAGATGCACGACGCGCAACGGCACCGTGCCTTTCAGGAGATGGAACAACTTGTGATCGCGGCTCACAGGCTCTTTGACGAGATGGAGCGATCGCCGAAACCGTATGTCGCCGCAGTGGAAGGGGCCTGTCTGGGCGGTGGACTCGAGTTCGCGATGGCCTGCCACGCGCGCATGGCCAGTACCCACCCGAAGACCTGTTTTGCCCTACCGGAAGTCAAACTGGGCATTCTTCCTGGGTTCGGCGGTACGCAGCGTCTTCCACGGCTGATCGGTTTACCGGCGGCATTGGACATGATCACGACGGGGAAGACCGTCTTTCCACGGCAAGCTCTGCGGATGGGGCTTGTGGAAGGGATGGTGACCTCTATCCCTTCCAATGTCAGGACTCTGGAGCGCGTTCAGCAAGAAACTCTCGTCCAGGCTGCCATTGCACAAGCCCGCGTGCTCTGTTCGGCTCCGGTCCGACGGCCGCCCCTCCGAGCAAGCCTGAGATTCTTAAGCGGTCCAGGGATTCGTACGCTCGTGTGTCGCTATGCACGACATCACGTCATCAAGCGCGTCCGACATTTCTACCCGGCTCCGCTCCGTGCCATCGATGCAGTGGAAAGAGGGATAGGTTTGAGTATTCTGGAGGGCTCGCTCACAGTCGAAAAGCCGCTGCTTCTGGATCTCATGGCCAGCCCGATTTCCTCACACCTCGTTGGTTTGTTCCTGGCCGGCGAGGAGGTGAAACGGAACATTCCCCCTGTTTCAGCGGCAGCTGCGCGCGTGGGTGTGCTGGGGGCCGGATTGATGGGCTCACAGATCGCCGGGCAGCTTGCTGAAAAAGGGTACGCGGTGGTATTGCGAGACGTGTCTTCGGACATTCTCGCGAAAGCGATCGGACGTATCCATAAGGCTCAAACTGCCCAGGTGCGTAAGCGAATGATCCTTCCTTCCGACCTGCGCTATCGCATGATGCGGGTTACTCCAACTATTCATGTCCAGGACGTGAGCCTCGCTTCCCTTGTTATCGAGGCGGTGTCGGAGAAGCTGGATGTGAAACAAGCGGTGTTGGCGGAGTTTGAATCGGAGGCCCATCCCGATGCGATTTTCGCCACGAATACATCGTCGTACACCCTAGCCGACATCGCCGCAAAGGCCGTCCATCCTGAACGATGCGTGGGACTCCATTTCTTTAATCCGGTCGCCAAAATGCAGTTGGTCGAAGTGGTGCGCGCATCCTTTACATCCGACATGGCTCTTGCACAGGCCTGTAGTCTTGCCAAGCGGTTGGGAAAGTTTCCCCTTGTGGTCCATGACGGACCGGGATTCCTCGTGAACAGGATTCTATCGCGGTATCTGGCGGAGGCCGTGATCATGGTGGGCGAAGGCATCTCCATTCGGCGCATCGACACCGTCGCCAAAAACTTTGGGATGGCAGTGGATAGCGGACATCCTATGGGTCCTCTGGAGCTCCTCGATCTGATCGGACTTCCTGTCGCCCTGCACGTACTGACCTCGCTCGCCGTGCTGGGATCGCGAATCGAGTCGCGTGATGCGTTGCTGCGAAGCTTCCTTCCGGAAGGGAAGCCGCCGCTGACATTTTGGAAGTCAGAAAAAGAGAATCCGCAGGCTCTCGACGCAGTCGCGAACTATCGTCGCGCCAATCCCTCAGAAGCTGGCCCCATCTCCGACGACATCCTGCACCAACGCCTGTTTTTTCCAATGGTCGACGAAGCGGTGCGCTGTCTGCATGACAAAATCGTGGAGCATCCCTGGCAGATTGATTTTGCATTGACGTATGGAATCGGGTTCCCTGCGTTCCGTGGTGGCCTTCTCACCTGGGCTCGGCAAACCATGACCCAAGGACACGTAGCCCATGAACTGGAGTCGCTGGCCATCAAGTATGGCAAACGCTTCGAGCCCTGTCCGGCTCTCGCGAACGGAGGGTGGTAGTGCCGGGAATTTTTGAGCCAACCTAAACGGAGCGCCTCATGCCTGAACAACCGTGGTTCGTACATTATCCCGAGGGAGTTCCCCACGAGCTTTCTCTTTCTCCCGAGACGCTCGTGGCGATGCTCTCACGGAGTGCACAGCGGTATTCACGCCGGCCGGCGCTCTATTTCTTTGGCAAGACCCTGTCGTACCACGAATGCTACCTCCTCGTTGAACGATTCGCCTGCGGCCTCGCGGCGTTGGGAATTCGCAAAGGCGATCGCGTGGCCCTCTGTCTCCCGAATTCTCCACAGGCAGTTATCGCCTACTTCGGCATTTTGCGGGCCGGGGGAATCGTCGTGGCCTGCAACCCGACCTACACGGAATACGAGCTGTCCCACCAGCTGCGAGACGCGGGGGCGCGAGCGATCGTGGTGCTCGACATGATGTATCAGAAGATCCAGCATCTCGATCTGGAGACGATCATCGTCACGCGGATCACCGATTTCATGACGACGATCGTGAAGTATATCTATCAACATCGAAACGGCCGACCGCCGATCGAGATTCCGCGCCGGGATACAACGCTGTTTTTCCACGATGTTCTGGACGGCGTGACCCCCGTCGCGCCGGAAGAGCTTCCGATCGTGACCCCTGACGATATCGCAGTCCTCCAGTACACAGGGGGCACCACCGGAGTGTCGAAAGGCGCAGAGCTGCGTCACCGCAATCTGACGGCCAACATTCGGCAACTCATCAGCTGGTTCTCTCCCGCCGAGCAAGTAGAGAGTTTCTTGGCGGCACTCCCGCTCTTTCACGTGTTCGGGATGACGGTCTCTCAGAATATCTGCCTGGCTGTCGGAGGATGCATGGTGCTCGTCCCTGACCCCCGCAACATGCCAATTTTGCTTTCGTTGCTTCGCAAGAAGAAACCGACCGTGGTCACAGTCGTTCCCGCTCTCGTCCGAAAGTTGCTTGAGCACTGCGATGCGAAGGACTTTCCGGCGACGAAGTTCGTCATTTGCGGAGGGGCCGCGCTTCCCTACGAGCTCCTCAAGAAATTCAAAGAAAAGACGGGGCACCTGATTATCGAGGGATACGGACTCTCTGAAGCCTCTCCGGCTACTCACTGCAACATCGCCCGTGGTCTCTCGGTGAAGCATTCCATTGGATTACCTATTGCGAACACCGAGGCGAAAATCGTTGATGAGACAGGCCAGGAGGTCCCGCTTGGAGGAGTCGGTGAACTGTGGGTGCGCGGTCCGCAAGTGATGGAGGGGTACTGGAACAACCCTGTGGAAACGGTCAATGTGCTGAAGCCCGAGGGGTGGCTCGCAACCGGCGACATGGCACGCATGGATGAAGATGGTTTCTTCTATATCGTGGATCGGAAGAAGGACATGATCCTTTCCACGTCAGGCTTCAATGTCTATCCCTCCGAGATCGAGAAGGTGTTACTGCTCCACCCGGAGGTACGAGAAGCCGCGGTCATTGGCGTGTTGTCGGGGGACGGGGGTGAATCAGTCAAGGCGGTTGTCGTACCCTCCGCGAATGAAATTTCCGAGCACGACCTCGTGAAACACTGTCGGCGATACTTGGCCTCATATAAAGTTCCAAAGCACATTGAATTTCGCAGCGAGCTACCACGAACGCTTCTTGGCAAGACACTCTATCGGGTCTTGCGCAAGGAAGAACAAGAAAGAAGAGAAGCGGCTGCCTCCTCAACACATTCGGGTGTCGTGAGATGAGGGGGATCGACCCCTGGACGGATTGAACCGCTTTTGAACGCAGAGCAGTTCGGCAACATGTTTGGCGATCGCTAAGGCCGCGGAGAGCCCCGGCGACTCAATTCCTACCAGATTGATGAGTGGCGGGGTCTCGCTGTCTACGGCGATGATGAAGTCGCTCTTGCGCCCGTTGCCGGTCATGACACAGGGACGGATTCCGGAGTAGGCCCACTCCAGATCGCCTGCTTCGAGGGTCGGGAGGAATTTCTGCAAGGCCTCGACGAACACGCTGGGGGGCGTCTTGCGCGACGTGTAGTCCGTTTTGTCCTGGATTGCCACCTCATTCGGTCCCACGAACAACCGTCCGTTCGGGCGGGGGCTGAAATGAATTCCCTTGCCGGTCGCTTGAGGAGGCAACGCGGGATACACCAGGCGTCCAATGAGGCGTTTTTTCTCCGGGGTGACCAGTTCGTAATACTCACCCCGCACGGGGCAGATGGTATACTTTTTATAGCGTAAGGCGAGGGTAGCGACATCGTCGGCGTGGAGCCCTGCGGCATTAATCAGGCACGCTGCGCGGATCCTCTGACGATCGGTAGTGACGATGTAAGCCGGGGCGTCTTCCTCGATGCCCATCACCCGGTTGTTGAACGCAAATTCGGCACCGGTCGCTTCCGAGTCGGTTTTAAGCGACTGTACAAAGGCTAGAGGGTCTATGACGGCGACGCTTGGAATGACAATACCGCAGCAGGCGCGGAGATGCGGTTCCCACGCACGCAACCCCGACGGCGTTACGAACGAGACCCGGATGTTCGTCCGCCAGGCGTTGACGAACAGTCGTCGAAGCGTGGACACCTCTCGCCAGAGGCCTCGACGGACATCCTCCCACGAAATGGCGATGACCATTCCCGTTCTCAGCAGCGGAATGCCATGCGCTATTGCATATGAGACTGCCAGCGCGCTCCCCTCTCGAGCCAGCTGTCCCTTCAGCGAACTGGGATGTTCGTGGATTCCGCTATGGAGCACACCGCTGTTGCGCCCGCTACTCTCCTCCGCCACGCGAGCGTGTTGCTCGAGAACAACCACGCGGAGGGGCGTGTCCCAGCGCCGGTGCACCAACTCTCTGGCGATGGCGCACCCTACGACCCCTGCGCCCACAATGCAGACGTCATACGTGTTCATCGGGCCGGGTCCCTCCCATCCGGGCGCAGGTCGAGCGCGCAGGGCTCCGGATGCCATAGCACATCCACAACTTGGGCAACGCAGCAAAGCAGTATACGCACCACACCGGTGTTCTGAGCACGCATGGCTGGAGAATTCGCATGTCTGATGATCAATCGAAGAAGTACGGAAACATCCTGTTTGTGTTTTGCGGGGGCGGATGTAAAGCCGTAATCCAAGCGGTTGCGGCCGCGGAAGTGGTCCATGCCGGCTTCTGTCCCACCCATATTGTGAGTTCCTCCGCCGGAACCTGCAATGCTCTCGGGTTTGTCGAGAATCCCGGTGTAGTCGGGGCCGAGAAAACTCTCCGCATCTGGGAAGAACATATCACGTCCCCGGAAGCAGTTTATGATGTCCACCCGTTCCTTCGAGAGAAATTGGCGAGTCTCTTAGGGGTCGTTCCACAGGTCACTCATGGCTGGGGGCCGAGCGGATCAATTCGCCATGATCTCAGGAGGGCCATCAAGTTCCTGCCGTTGGTCCTGTCCTTGTGTATGCGCATGCCGTTTCGCGTCGCAGGCCGCACCGTGAGCTTCGTCTTTCGCCTTATGGATGCGTTTGCATCCCAACACAAGTCGTTTCGGCGGCTCGTGCAGGCGCCTGAGATTCGGGACGCGTTCGACGAATTGGATAGGTATTTTGAATTCAAGCGGATGAAAGCGTTCCTCGATCCGTTCCCTCTTCTGGCCAGACTGGGCGAGCAGATTGATCTGCAAAAGGTGCTCACAAGCTCCATTGTCTGGCACATCATCACGGAACGGTACGAAGACGGCGCGACCGCGGTCTTTTCCAATAAAGATCCCGATCTCATGATGGACGGGAGCGAGGACACGCGAAACCAGAAGGCCAAACACGATCTCTTGTTTAAACGGATTCGCGCGTCCATGGCCCTGTACCCGTTGTTTGAGATGGTTGAACTGGACGGTTTCCGGCACCTTGATGCCGATCTCGCCAATCCCCTTCCGGTCGAGGAAGCCTTCAGCGTGGGATGCGATACGATCTTCATCTTCCTCAATGTTCCAAGGGAGCGTATTCGTGTCGAGCCATACCCCCTGCGAGACTTTCTGGAGTTGAACAACTTCCTACGGTTGAACCAGCGATACATCCATCACCGCATCAAGGAAGCTCAGGCGAAAGCCAAGGAGCGGGGCGTGAACCTATTTGTCATCTGCCCAGACGAGATTCCCTCTGGACTCGGGTTGCTGGAAATTGATCGCAAGGTGATCGAATTTGTGAAGAACCATGAGCAAAAACGCATGAAGGAATATCTCGCAAATCTGGATGCCCACAATCTTCGACTTGCGCCACCGATCCGTTAGCCCCAGCGTGGTCTACTTCTTCGGCCTGGATTCCAAGGAGATTCCATGCAGAAGGTGTTGAGAATCGGCCATCGTGGGGCCGCGGGCCATGCCCCAGAAAATACGTTGGCCGCGATTCGAAAAGGGATTGCCCTCGGAGTCGATTTCGTGGAGATTGACGTCCGTCGCACGGCGGACGGCGTGCTCGTGGTCCTCCATGATGGGACAGTGAATCGAACGACCAATGGGAAGGGGCGGGTCGATCGCTTGTGCCTACGGGACATAGAGAAGCTCAACGCAGGGAGCGGCGAACACATTCCAACGCTTGACGAAGTGCTCAGGGTGGCAAGAGGAGAAGCCGGGCTGATGTTGGAACTCAAGGTCAAAGGGGTGGCTCCGCAGACGGTTGAAGTGGTGCGTGAGGCTGGGTTCAGAGACCCGGTCATCTACGCTTCCTTCTTGCACGACGAATTGAAACATGTTCGGACGGTCGATCCAGGGGCCTCTCTTATGGTGCTCTTCGGCAGCCTGTCCCGTATATCCGTCCCCCATGCGATGAAGTACGGACCCTACGTCGGTCTTCGCCACGACAAGGCCACGCGCCCTCTCGTGGACGCATTCCACCGGGCGGATTTGCTCGTGTTCGTCTACACGGCAGACGCTCCCAGCGATATCCAGCACGCACTCTCCCTTGACGTCGATGGGATTATATCGAACTTTCCTGAACGCATTGCTAGTCAGTAGTTCCGATCCTCGTTCGGCATCCTGAAACTTCAAGGCCTGGGATACCACATGAGCGAAGGCGGCAGTAAACAACAGGAACCGTCTTTCCCCCAGAGTGCGCGGGGCCTTAATTTTTTCGATACAGATGCCAACCTGCACCTGTTCCTGGAGCGGGCGGCGCCGGGGCTTTTGCAACGCCGGCGTGCAGTTCTGGGCCGGCTCGGGGCCTTCGCTGGAGATAGGCTGGACCGCCAGGCCGAACAGAGCGATCAGGATTTCCCGCCTGTCCTGAAGGATGTGCCCGAGAACAAGACAGCCCCCTCCGGGCGGCGCAACGAAATCCGCCTGAACCGGGAATATGAGGAATGCCAGCAGGAACTATATAAAAGCGGCATCGTGGCTGCGTGTTTTGACAAGTCTGCTCCCGAGTCGCATATCCTGCCTTTCGTTGCAATGTATATGGTTGCCCAATCCGACATCGCCACTGGCTGTCCGTTCGCCATGACGCACCCGACCGCATATGTTCTCGACCGGCTGGCGCCGCAGGCCGTGAAAGACAAGTACCTGCCTGAAATCCTGCGCACGGACGGCGAGACCGCCATTTGTGGCACATGGGCCACGGAACGCCACAGCGGCAGCGATATCGGCGGCACGGTTACAACAGCCTTCAGACAGGACGACGGAAGCTATCGCCTGCAGGGTCATAACTGGTTCACCAGCGCGTTCGGCTTTAAAAAATTCATGGGCATCAAGACGGCGCGCGCCGCCGGAGCACCGGCGGGCGGCAAGGGGCTGGGGCTTTACCTTGTACCCAGCCATATCGACGACGACTGGGCGATCGGCAATAACTTCGATATCAAGCATCTGAAGCGCAAGCTCGGAACCCGGAGCCTGCCTATCGTGGAAGTCGATCTACAGGGTGCGGTGGCCTATGAAATCGTTCCCGCCGGGCAGGGTCTAAAAGCGATGATGACGGCGCTGGGCTGCTCACGGGCGCATAACGCCATGGGAGCTGCGGGCGTGATGCGCCGTGCTTATCTGGAGTCGCTGTGCTGGGCGGGCAACCGGGAAACTTTTGGAAAAAAGCTGATCGAGCGCCCGATGGTGCAAAAACGCATACTGGATATCGCCGTGCAGTGGATGACGGGCTCAGCGCTGGCGTTCGAAGCAGCGCGCAGCTTTGACGACGCCGCGAAGGATTCCAGGAAAGACCCGTGGATGCGGATCGTTACTGCGCTGGCTAAATTCCGCACGGCGGAACAGGCCGTGTGGTGCGCGCAGAAGGCGTTGGAACTTGTCGGCGGCAACGGCTATACGGAAGATTACGCCACCGCCCGCCAGTTTCGCGACGCCATGGTCCTACCGATCTGGGAAGGGCCGGAGCAGATCCAGGCGCTTGAGCTGATGCGCATGATCGCCGGCGACGAACCAGGTGACAGGCTTTTCCTCGAAAAAATTGCGTCGGTCCGCGATGCATTACCCGCCGCGATGAACGGCGAAAACAGCAATTTGTCGGTCCTGGCCGACACGATGGAGGATTCATTAAAAAAACTGCGGGCAGAACCGCAAAAAGCCGAGCTTGTCGCGGACGAATTCCTACACATGATGTCAGATGTCCTGACCTATGCTCTGCTGTGCGAAGAAGCGACGTGGACATATGCAAACAAAAACGATGGCACGAAACTGCTGGTTTGTCGTGCCTACCACGCCCGCGTCTGGCCCGGAGAATTTGCCGCGCCGTCTTTTTCTCCCGGCGCGTTGCTGCGTCATTTCAGCCATATTGTGCAGGCAGAGCCTATTCCCCCTGGACCGGGCAGCAATGGAGAGCCGCACCCGTAAAGGGCATCTCGGTGGCGGAGCGGCGGCTGCCGTTGCTCTTGAGCGTCTATATTGACAAGGCCACCTGAGATAGATAACTTTGACTCGCTAGACAGTGCAGTCTGAACATTGAACTTGTGCGATCGGAAGGCGAGCGAGTCTCGATTGCGCCACTGCTGGTTCTGGTCTTGCCCTACTGATAATTGATAGCCGAACTTCCCGACGGTACCGGCATGGACCGCCACGCTGCCCACGGGGCGTTTGCTAACGGTTCCGGCCACGTATGGCGCGTAAGCATCGAGGGGCCGCACGGCCAGGTTAGGTTAGGCCGGTAGCCTGATGCACGACTCTGCTCCAAGATGGACTTCGTCATCCTGATAGTCCGGCTCACCACTTGGAAGCACCAAGACGTTCTCCTGTCGGGCCAGGCGATTCTGCTCGATCACGGAGTCGTAGACATAACCGCAATTCACACAACGCCAGCTTGTCGTCCACATGAATCCTTGGGTCCCCTCAAAATCCAAAAACTGGTCTTCCATCATTAAGCCCTGACAACGCCTGCAGTTCATGACATGCCTCCTCTCGCTTCATGGGTGAACGTTCCGTGCTGGAGAAAGAATAAGCGGCCTAGACGTGCAACCCGCAAGACCGACAAATAGAGACAAGCCGAGAACAATCGGCGACAGCGTACCGCATCGTAATAATAGGGCCTTCGGCCCTTGTTGTTACTGAGCAGGGCGAACGTATAACGATGCGTCGGCCCAGGCATTCTTAACCTGCGCGGCCTGGACCGCTTCTTCATGGGTCAAGGGATGCGTACA
>DASQFV010000199.1:0-5167 GCA_035632975.1 Nitrospiraceae bacterium | reverse complement strand
CTTCTGCGACCGCGCGTTGCGCGCGCACAGAAGATCATCAGCCTCCACCCCCTCCTCTTGCTTCATGCCCCTGCGCCGGACGCCGGCAGTAGGGTAGCGGTGTCGATGGAGGCTCGCAGAATTTCGACCATGCGCCTGAGCTCCGGAATTGACGTGCTGAGGGGCGGCATGAGGACCATCACATTGCCGATCGGGCGCAGCAAGAGCCCTCGGTGGCGCGCCTCCATCGCTATCCTGTGGCCGACCCGCTCTTCGAGCGGATAGGGTTCCCGCGTCTGCTTGTCCTCCACCAACTCGATGGCCGCCATGAATCCCCGCTGCCGAATGTCACCCACATGGGGCAGTTGCCGGAGTGGCTGTAGGAGTCGCGCCATCGTCTTGATCTTGGGTTGTAGTCTAGTGAGTGTCTTGTCTTTCTTGAACACCTCGAGGTTGGCCAGCGCTACGGCGCAGCCAAGCGGATTACCGGTATAGCTGTGTCCGTGGAAGAAGGTTTTGAAGTCTGCATACGGGCCGAGAAAGGCTCGATAGATTTCGTCCGTGGTGAGCGTGGCTGCGAGCGGCATGTAGCCACCGGTCAACCCTTTGCTGATCGCCATCAAGTCCGGCGTGATCCCCTCATGTTGGCAGGCGAACATCTTGCCGGTACGGCCGAATCCGGTGGCCACTTCATCGGCAATCAAGAGGACATTGTACTTGGTGCACAGCTCACGAATTCGCTTCAGATAGCCAGGCGGTGAGGTCAGCATTCCTGCCGCGGCTTGCACGAGCGGCTCGATGATGAAGCCGGCCAGCTCACAGTGACGCTCTTTGAGAATCTGTTCAATCGGATCGATGCAGGCCATGTGGCACGAGGGGTAGGTGAGGTTGAGGGGGCAGCGGTAGCAATAGGGCGGGTCGGCTTCGGCAGTGGGGAAGAGCAGCGACTTGAATCGCGAATGGAAAAGCTCGATGTTGCCCACGCTGACGGCGCCGATGGTATCGCCGTGGTAGGCCAGCCTCAGATGCAGGAAGGTATGCTTGGGGCCGGCCACGGGACGTCGCTGCTGCCAGTACTGCACCGCCATTTTGAGCGCGACTTCGATCGCTGTTGACCCATTGTCGGAATAAAATACACGCGTCAGGCCTTCGGGTGCGATCCGAATCAATGCTCGCGCGAGTTGAATCGCCGGCGGATTGGAGAGTCCGAACAGCGTTGAGTGCGCGACCTTATCCAGCTGCCTCTTGATCGCACGGTCGAGCGTCGGATGGTGATGGCCATGGAGATTGACCCAGATGGACGAGGTCCCATCGAGATACCGCTTCCCTTCCGTATCGATCAGGTAGGGTCCTTTCCCTCGATCGATAATGAGCGGCTCCTCCTGTTCCCATTCCTGCATTTGGGTGAAGGGATGCCAAAGGTACCGATGATCCCAGTCAATCAACTGTCGAGCAGAAGGTTTTAGTGCCATAGTCGTCGGGCAGGGCGTCATTGGTCAATCGTCAATCGTCGGGGGTGGTAGGATCAACCGAAACGTATGACGAATGACGTGTGACGGGGCCATTAGAACGCGGTGCGGAGCGGATTATACGAGGGGGCGATTGCTTTGACAACCTCGGGGGCAGTAACTATAATGATGCGAGTTGTTGGGAAATGAGTTAGGATTTGCAAAGACTTATACGCAATTTCTCGATTATTGCCCATATCGATCACGGTAAATCAACCCTCGCTGACCGGTTTCTGGAAGCCACGGGCGCTGTCTCGGCCCGAGAATCGAAAGAACAGATTCTCGACGCGATGGACTTGGAGCGTGAACGCGGGATCACGATCAAGGCCCATGCGGTTGCGGTCCGGTATCAGGCCAAGGATGGGAAGACCTATGCCTTGCATTTAATCGATACGCCAGGTCACGTCGACTTTACCTATGAAGTCTCGCGCAGTTTGGCGGCCTGCGAAGGCGCGCTCTTGCTTGTTGATGCCACGCAGGGGGTACAGGCTCAGACGATTGCCAATGTGAATCTGGCGATGGCCAATAACCTCACGATCATTCCGGTCATCAATAAGATCGATCTTGCGAGCGCCGATCTGGAAGGCACCAAGCAATCGATTTCCGATGTGCTGATGCTGGATGCGACCGATGCCCTGCCGATCAGCGCGAAAGAGGGACGCGGCGTGCAGGAGGTGCTGGAGGCGGTCGTTGCGCGAATTCCTCCGCCGGCTGGCGATCCGCAGGCACCGCTCAAGTCGCTCATCTTCGACTCCTGGTTTGATAATTATCAGGGCGTGATCGTGCTGACGAGAGTCGTGGATGGAGCCCTGCGGCCTGGGATGAAGATCAAAGTCATGTCGAACGACCGGACATTCGAAGTGATGGAAGTCGGCCAATTCACCCCGAAACGTACCAAAAGGACCGAGCTGTTGACCGGCGAGGTCGGGTACCTCTGCGCGAACATGAGAGAAGTCGCGGACGTCAAAATCGGCGATACGCTCACGGACGCCGTGTCGCCGACGCGCGCGCCATTACCCGGGTATAAAGAAGTGAAGCCGCTGGTGTTCTGCGGGCTTTATCCCACCGACACGGCACGGTACGAAGATTTGCGCGATGCGCTGGTCAAACTCCGATTGAACGACTCCTCGTTCGTCTACGAACCGGAGACGTCGCTCGCGTTGGGCTTCGGGTTTCGATGCGGCTTCTTGGGCCTGCTGCACATGGAAATCATCCAGGAGCGGCTCGAGCGTGAATATGACCTCACGCTCCTCACCACCGCGCCTACCGTCGTGTATCGCGTGCTGACGACCAAGGGCGAGGTGTTGGAGGTCAATAACCCGTCACAGCTCCCGCCCCCCAGCAGTATCGACTCATTTGAAGAGCCGTTTATTCTGGCGTCGGTCATTACTCCCGAACGGTACATGGGGGCCATCCTCAAGCTCTGTCAAGAGCGCCGCGGTATTCAGCGGGGCATGCAATTTCTCGATCCGACGCGGGTGATGATCAATTATGAATTGCCGCTCAACGAAGTCATTCTCGATTTTTACGATAAACTCAAATCGCGTACGCAGGGCTATGCCTCGCTCGATTATGAGCTGCTCGGCTATCGCGAGTCCGATCTCGTGAGGCTCGATATTTTACTGAACGGCGAGGCGGTCGATGCCTTGTCATTTATCACCCATAAAGATCGTTCCATCCAGCGTGGGCGTCAGCTCGCCGAGAAAATGAAGGAACTCATTCCCCGGCAGATGTACGAGATCGCCATTCAGGCGGCGATCGGGAGCAAGATCATCGCGCGTGAGACGATCGGAGCCATGAAGAAAAACGTCCTTGCGAAATGCTACGGCGGCGATATTACGCGGAAACGCAAGCTCCTCGAGAAACAGAAGGAAGGAAAGAAGCGCATGAAATCGGTGGGGAGTGTGGAAGTGCCCCAAGAGGCCTTCCTCGCCATCTTGAAAGTCGGTGAGGAATGAGCGGAGAGACGAAGCGCCCCCCATCGGACGATATCCGGTCCTCGACACAACAGGGGCGGACGGATGCCGCAGGAGCGCCGGCGGTGTTCAGCGAACCGTCGGCGCGGTCCCGGCCGGGCAAGAAGTCGCTCGTTCGCGAGTATGCAGAAGCCATTGTCGTGGCGATGCTCCTGGCCTTTGCGATCCGGGTGTTTGTCGTCCAGGCCTTCAAGATTCCCTCCGGCTCGATGATTCCCACGTTGTTGATCGGGGATCATATCCTGGTCAGCAAGCTGTCCTACGGCATTCAATGGCCCAGCCAGTGCAAGTTTCAAGCGGCCTTTCCTCCCGTCAATTGCTACGCCTCGCAGGCACTCATCGAATTCGGCAAGCCGCAGCGGGGAGACATCATCGTGTTCCGGTTTCCCGAAGACGAGGAAAAGGATTTCATCAAACGGATTGTGGGGACTCCAGGCGATACCGTCCAACTTCGCAATAAAGCCGTGCTGGTGAACGGGGTCGTGCTCGATGATAAACCATTCACCCAACGGATCGATCCGGGGATCATCGACCGCACGATCAATCCGCGCGACAATTTCGGTCCGGTGACCGTGCCTGATGGCGCCTATTTCGTGATGGGCGACAATCGCGACCAGAGTCTGGACAGCCGGTTTTGGGGGTTCGTGCGCGAGGAAAAAATCCGCGGGAAGGCGTTCCGTATTTACTGGTCGTGGAGCGGGCAAGGCCAATTGACGGAGTGGGTCAGATGGGATCGATTCGGCAAAGCCATCCAATAGGTAAAGCCACGCGCCAGGCGGCGGGAGGCTCCGGGGCTCAGGGCCACGGAGGTGCGGCGTCCCCTAAAGTGCTTCGGCAGTACATCTCCCGGTTCCCGCAAGCCTCCGTGCTCGTCATCGGCGACCTCATTCTCGACCATTATATCTGGGGCCGTGTGAGCCGCATCTCGCCGGAAGCCCCGGTGCCGGTGGTTCATGTTGATTCCGAGTCCTTGAAGCTCGGTGGCGCCGCGAACGTCTTCAATAACATCCTGGCCCTGGGAGGGAAAGCGGACCTCTGCGGCGTCATCGGTTCGGATGAAAGCGGCCGGATGCTCCTCAAAGAGTTGGGGTCGACACGTTCTGGGCGTGGAGGGGTCGTGATCGACCAGGACCGCCCGACCACCAGAAAGTCCCGCGTCATCGCACATAATCAGCAGATCGTGCGGTACGACGTGGAGCGCCGAGCGGAAGTCAAGCCGGCGATGCAACGACGGATTCTCCGCTATGTGGAATCGCGGTTACGGGAGCTCTCCTGTCTGGTGGTGTCGGACTATGCCAAAGGGGTGGTGAGTGCCACGCTGATGTCGGAACTCACGCGGCTCGCGGCACTGCGCGGAATACCCCTGGTCGTCGATCCGAAAGTCGAACACTTCAGCTACTACAAAGGGGCGACGATCATCACGCCCAACCATCTTGAAGCGACACAAGCCGCCGGGGTGCACGGCGACGACGATCAGGCCAACAACGAGGCCGGCGCGATCATACGGCAGCGTTTGGGATGCCAAGCGGTGCTCGTGACACGCGGCGAAAAAGGGATGAGTTTGTACGAGGGAGAGGGCGTCTCCTGGCACATTCCCACACAAGCCCGCCAAGTATACGATGTCACCGGTGCGGGCGATACGGTGATTGGGACGCTGGCACTCGCGCTGTCGACCGGTGCCTCGACAAGAGATGCGGCGACGCT
>DASQFV010000198.1:0-6049 GCA_035632975.1 Nitrospiraceae bacterium | reverse complement strand
CGCAGCACCTGCCTCTTCGGCGGATAGACCTTGCCGACATTGACGAGTGAGAAAATCACCTGCTTGTCATTGGTTGCCATGTACCGTCCGTTCTCCTTGTAAATAGCCCCGCTGAAGGGCCCACGATAACAAAAGCCTATCCTGTTGCACAACCGGCGGGATGGAGTCTGAGAGAGGGCTCGGCCCGTCACATGCCCAATTCCTCGGAGAGCCTGACTTCCGATTCATCGATAATCTCTTCCAGGCAGGTGAAACAGGAAAAGGGGAAACGGTCGATGGGGATGGCGCAGACTTCTCCGACCGGCGATTCGTCCAGCGCGGGCCCACCGCATTCTTTATGAATCAACGTAAGCATCGTTGCGCCTCATGGGGTTTCTAGGACAAGTCGACGAAACCGTTCGACCTGTTCATGACTGCTTAATCGATGGTCCCCCGGAATCAGATGGAGTTCGATCGGGAACGCGGGGTCGCGCGAGAGTAGTTGCTCGACGAACTCACTGCTCCCGCTCGGCAGAATCACTGTATCTTGGAGACCGTGGAGAATCGTCGTTTTCACCGGCCTGAGTCGATCGAAGCTGGTCTTCCAATAGGCGTCGCTTTCCTCGACCCATTTCCACGAGAGCGGCCAATCCTTGTGGACGGGGTCATCGTCCCAAGGCATCCAGCCGGTATCATGCCATCGTTTTCGCCGGTCGGCCGAAATTTCCCGGGCCCTGACACCAATAGCATCGAATGCTGGGGCGATGAGAATAAGCTTTTCAACCGCCGAGTATTCCTGGGCCATCATCCAGGCGATCCAGCCACCGAAAGAATTGCCGACTACGGTGATCGGCGGTCCATCTCGCAGCATATTCAACACGAGCCGCGCATCGGCGATCCAATCGGACAACGTGTAGTCGGTGAATGTCCCCCCTGAGTCGCCGAATCCCCGCACATCGTAGCAACAAAATCCCCAGTCTTTCTCACGGCACCACTCGGCTAATGCCTTGCTCTTGTTGCCCCAGCGTTTCGAGAGAAAGCCGGTAATGAAGAGGATCTGCCGATCCTTCCCTTCGGCGCGATCGCCACGAATTATTTTGCCGTCAGCGGCTGCGAGTTCGAACGAGTGAGGGCTACTCATAGGTGGGTGACCGCCTTGGTGATGAACGGCCCCAGTCGCTGCAGAACCGTCCTTGGAATCTCATGGCCACCACGGAAGCTATGCCATTCAACCGAAATTCCAGCGTGAATAAGAGTGTCTCGCAACCGTTCTGCCCCAACGTACGGCAGGAGCTCGTCCTGCATCCCATGGCTTTGAAAGACCGGCAACCCTTTGCGTTTCTGGAGCAGCGGAGCCCATTCCTGTATGGCAAGGAGCGTTCCGGACAGTTGGATCAGCCCGGCATAGGGCTGCGCCGTTCTGAGCATCAGATCACAAGAAAGCATCGCGCCCTGGGAAAATCCTCCGAGAACAGTCTTGCGCGGGTCTGCACCGAATTTCTGTTCGACTTCCTTGAGGAACGCCAGCAGAGTCTCGCGCGCCGGAGCGAGGCCTTTGGGGATCTCGTTCGAGAGATCGCGGATCCGGCCTGCCGCTTGATCCGCTGCAATGCGCGCCATATCGATGAGCCACCAAGCGCGTGCATCCCTCGGCCCAAAACTCAGCGAGAGCGGGCCTTCGGGAAAGACAAACCTCGTACTTGCCGGCACGTGCAGGACGTCGGCCAGCGACACAAGATCGTCCCCCGGCGCGCCGAAGCCATGCAGGAGCAGGACGAGAGGGCCGCGACCTCCACCCTTTCCATCTGTGCCGCCTGTGAGACGGACTGTGAGCCCGCCAAGCTTGTCTTGTTTCATCACATCACGATGAGCAACTGACCGCTAAATGCTTGCCCCAGTTGGGAGGAGGGGCTGCGTAGGCTTCCATGCCTGGCTGGTCACTGAAGGGATTTTGCAGCAGGGTGAGCAACCGATCGATCTCGGAGAAGTCCTTCTGCTGAGCCTTCTCGATGGCTGTCTGCACTAAATAGTTACGGAGCACGTACTTGGGATTGACGCGACTCATGCGTACCAGTCGGTCGTCGTCTCGACTTCCTTCTTCGCGCAACCGGTCCTCGTACCGATGAGCCCACTTGTCGAATGATTCACGATCCAGGAAGAAGTCGCGGAGCAGTGCATTCAGCGATTCAGTCCCAGTCTGAAACAGGCCCAATGAACGAAAAAAGATCGTGTAATCGACATGGTGCAGGTGCATGAGTGCCAAGAGGTCTTGGATCAACGAGGCATCCTCCTCCTTCGTCTCGATGAGTCCACACTTGGCCCTCATCAACTCCATGTACTGTCCTTCGCAGAGAGGGGTGTAGCGGTCGAGTGCGGTTTTCAAATCTTCCTTCTCGGCCAACGGGAGCAGCGCCTGCGCCAGACAGCTGAGATTCCAGAGACCGATATAGGGCTGTTGATTAAAGGCATAGCGGCCATTGTGGTCGGAGTGGTTGCAGATGAAACCGGGATCGTAGTCGTCCATAAACCCGAACGGACCGTAGTCGAGGGTGATGCCATGGATCGACATGTTGTCCGTATTCATGACCCCGTGGGCCCAGCCGACGGCCTGCCATTGCGCGATCAGCCTCGCCGTACGCTCGACGACCTCGGAAAAGAATCGCGCGTACTTGTTCGAGCCAGCAGCCACGTGAGGAAAGTGGTTCGCGATGACATAGTCGGCGAGGATTTTGAGCTGCTCATGCTGTTTACGGTAATAGAAGATCTCAAAGGTGCCGAAGCGCACATGGGACGGCGCCATCCGTACGAGCATCGCGCCGGTTTCGACCTGCTCGCGGTAGACCTGGTGATCGCTCCCGACGAGACAGAGCGCCCGAGTCGTCGGAATCCCCAGGCTATGCATTGCTTCGCTGCAGAGATACTCTCGGATGGTCGAACGCAGAACCGCACGGCCATCTCCCTCTCGCGAGAACGGCGTAAGCCCCGCCCCTTTCAGATGCAGATCCCACTTCTCGCCCCGTTCGTTCCGCACTTCTCCGAGGAGGATTGCACGCCCATCCCCTAGCTGCGGCACATAGACCCCAAACTGATGGCCGGAGTAGAGCATCGCCAGCGGCTCCATCCCCGGCACGAGAAGACTCCCGCCAAACACAGCGGCAAATTCCGGTCGCCTCGCTTGCTCCGGATCAAGGTCAATCAGTTCGGCGGCGGCGGGATTGAAGCTGATGAGATGAGGAGGTTCGGAAAACGGGGTCGGGTTCAGTTTCGCAGAGAGCGCCTCGGGCAGGCGAGCATAGGTGTTGTCGAAGGAGAGGGTTTCCAGGAGTTGCTTGGTCATGGGTGAAACATATCAGGTCTCGCAGGATGCTGGTCCGCTCTATCGACTAACGACATGGATATCGCGATCGACCGTGAAGACGAACACCCGTTCGCCGATTTGCACATCGATATCGGTAAAGAGCGCGAGTGTTTTGGCGCCGGTGATTTCGCTGACTTGCTCGCAGAGCTTGTCACGACCCAGGGCAATCAAGTTCTGCCGCAACCGCTTCACCATGTCGACACCTTCCACCGTTTTGGCAAGCTGACGTTCGGCCGGCGTCAGCACCCCCTTGAGCCGGACCACGACAATGTCCCGCACGATGAACGCGCGTACTTCATCCGGCCCACGGCCCATGAATTCTTGTTCAAACTTGATGATGGCGTTACGGATGGCGTTTTCCATGTGGTGTCCTAACCTGATTGAGACCGATATCTCCTAGCCTGTGGCCCGACCTGGTGCAGGATTATAAGAGGCGCGAGCTTGCCCGAACAAGGGCTGTAAGTCCTTTGTCCAACCAATCTCGCTGTGTAGGGCTTTCGGGCCATTGCGTGATGGCTGAGAGAACCAATTTCCTCCCAGCGCTTGACGGCGGTCTACGGAACGTATTATTGATGAAGCTGGATTTCATAGTACGGCGGTGTCTCCTTTCCCGAGAATCCTCGACGACGGGAAGGACACCGACTTCGACAGTCAAAGGCCGTAGGGTGACCGGCAATTCGGAAGAATGGCCGGTCGTAGTACAAGCCAACTGGAGTGACCTCGACTAGCCGTCGGGGATCTCGGTTGGCTTTTGTGTTTTCTGGCAGGATGCTGAAACAGTCCGGCAGCAGGGGAGGGATGGCCCGGTGAGTCCCCTGTGCTCGCACAACGCGCGGTCTCAGAAGACCCTCGTTGGACGCGCGCAGTGGGGGACTCATCCGAGCCATCCTAGGGATAACGTAAGCGAGCAAGCTTGGAATAATCATATTTGGTCGCTCGCTGCGGCCTTGTTTGGGACAAGGTGCGTCTCGGCGTGTCAGGGTTGGGCGGGTGAGAAGTCCGGTCTGTTTGAGCATCCTGCGGGGCAACTCTCTCGCGTGCCAACATAGTTTTCCGTATCCAGCTAGGGATCATACCGTGAACGTGATGAGGAACCGATGTACACTGCCATACTAGTTCCGTTGCTCCCGCTCCTCGCAGCGCTCATTGTGCTGATGGGCAACGAGGGCTCGCGGCATCAACGCGCCAAAATCGCAGCCTTTCCCATCGGCGCAACCTTTTTTGGCGCCATCGCGACCCTGTGGCTTGTGGCGACACAGGGGCCCATCACCGTTCGTTTCTACGACCCCGCTTCTCTCGCGACGTTGGCCTTTCCCATGGGGTTCTATATCGACCGCCTGAGCGCGGTCATGATGGTGTTGATCTCCGGCGTCGGTACCGTCATCTACACCTATTCGATCGGCCATTTGTATCAGGATCTCCACGATCGCCGGTTTCTGGCGCTCATCGGCCTTACGGTCTCTGTGCTGCTCTGTATGGTGTCCAGCGTCAACCTCATGATGCTGTTCCTACTCTGGCAAGTCATCAGCTGTTTGCTCTATCTGCTCGCCCACAATCACGCCCACGAGGCGACGCGCAAAGGGGCCGTCAGAACCTTTACCCTCTTGCGGGTCGGCGATGTGGCCTTTCTGTCCGGCGTTGTTCTCGCCTATCAGCTCTACGGCACAATGGAATTCCAACCGCTTTTTGCCAAGGCCGCCGAATCACCTGTTCTGCTCACACCTTGGCCTGGCATCGAGATCAGCGGGACGACGGTGATCACACTGCTCCTGTTCATCGGAGCCATGAGTAAGTCGGCGCAGTTTCCACTGTTCATCTGGCTCCCCGGCTATCTCTATGCGCCAACACCCGCGACGGCGCTGCTGCACGCGGGGATCATCAATGCCGGCGGGTTTCTCATCAATCGCCTGGCCCCGCTCTTTGGCCTCAGTTCACCGACCCTGCATATCGCCTTCATCGTCGGGACGCTCACGGCGATCCTCGGCGCGACCATGATGTTGGTCCAGAATGACATCAAGAACACACTCGGCTTCTCGACGATCGGCCAGATGGGCTACATGATCATGGAGTGTGGATTGGGTGCCTTCTCGCTGGCCGTCTTCCATCTCATCGCCCACGGGTTGTTCAAGGCCACGATGTTCCTGAATTCCGGCAATGTGATCCACAAGGCCCGCCAGGAACCGGCATTCCCCCATGCGGACCCTCACGCGGAAGCACAGGAGTTCTCGCGCCTGACCTGGTTCACGGGATTCACGACCACGCTGCTGATTCCGCTCCTCATCCTCCTCGTGACACACGGCGTACTTCACATCCCACTGCTGGAATCGCAAGGGACCGTGATCTTTCTGTTCTTTATCTGGGTTACGTCCTCCCAAGCCATCTTGACGCTCATCCGCCTCCGCGCAGTCGCGTCATGGAAGGTATCAGTGGCGATGCTGCTGATACTGCTCTTCGTCGTGTTCATCTATTTGTTCGCTGTCGAGTCCTTCACCAGGTTCCTCTACCCGAATCCGGCCGAGGTTGCGTCCTACTTCCAAGCGGCGGCACTCCCCAATTGGCTCTTTGATGGTCTCATCGGCGGAACGGCACTGATAATCATTCTGGGGTGGTTCTATATCTATGCCCAAGCCCATGGCCAGACGATGTGGGTGCCGAGCTTGGCGGAAGGCCTCCGCCTCCGCTTGTATGTGCTGTTCATGAACCGGCTCTATG
>DASQFV010000197.1:0-6969 GCA_035632975.1 Nitrospiraceae bacterium | reverse complement strand
GGCTCAAGATCGCGCAGGATGCCCTCTGTGAGGGACTCGGCATCAACGACAACCGCATCGTCGAAACCCACCTCTACAAACACATCGATAGGGACAACCCTCGCATTGAAGTGTATTTGACGCCCGCCTCCAGTTCCTAGCCCCCCTGAAGGCATGAGTCACCGGATTCCCCCTCTATCGGACTATTCGTACCGGAGCGCTTCGATAGGATTGAGGCGAGCGGCCTTGTTGGCAGGGTACAATCCAAAAAACAAGCCGACCACGAGTGAGAAGAAGAACGCGAGCATGATGACGTTGCCGGAGATGATGGTCGGCCAGCCGGCAATCAGCGTCGTCAACTTTGCCCCGGTAATCCCCAGTACGATACCCAACACACCTCCCACCAGACTCAGCGTCATGGCCTCGATCAGGAACTGCATCACGATGTGGTGGCGTTTGGCTCCCACCGCCATGCGAACCCCGATCTCTCTCGTCCGTTCCGTCACGGACACGAGCAGGATATTCATGATGCCGATCCCACCGACTACCAGGGACACGGAGGCAATGGCAAACAACATCATCGTCAAGGTCTCACTGGTGCCTTCTTGGACCTTCCCGATATCGACCTGTGTCCGGATCGTGAAATCATCGTCCTGTTCTGTCTGAAGCCGGTGCCGCGCCCGCAACACCTCTCGAATCTGTTCGGCAGCCATCGGCAAATCCTCGACCTGATCGGTCGAACCGAACATCGCCCCGACGGAGCCGATAAATGACGTCCCGAACACCTTCCGTTCCGCCGTGCTGAAGGGGATGAAAATCACATCGTCTTGGTCGGACCCTTGGGCAGACTGGCCTTTCGACGCAAGGACTCCAATGACACGGAACGGTACGTTCTTAATGCGAATGACCGCCCCCACCGGCTCTTCGCCCGGCTCAAACAGATTCCCCACGATCGTTTGGCCGATGAGCGCGACTCGGGCCGCGCTATCCAAGTCCGTCTGGGTGAAGGGACCTCCGCTCGTAAAGGACCAGTCGCGAATGGTGAGGTAACTCGGCGAGATCCCGTTAATCGGTCCGTTCCAATTTCGATTCCCATAGACGATTTGCATGACATCGCGCCTGGTCCATCCGGTATCGGCCAGCAACGGGATGCGTTTTTTCAGGTCCAAGGCGTCCGACACGGTGAGCGTCACGGCACTCCCCTGACTTCCTCGTACGCCGCTTGCAGAAGTCACCCCGGGAAAGATGATGATGACGTTCGTGCCCATTGTCGCGATCTGCGCTTGCACGGCCCGCTTGGCTCCCTCGCCGATGCTCACCATCGCAATGACCGCCGCCACGCCGATGACGATCCCGAGCATCGTGAGACCGGCGCGCAGCCGATTTCGAGCCAGGATCCGCAACGCGGTGAGAATCGTAAGCCACACAAACGCCGACATCTACGCCTCAACTGGGCTGGACGTTGGCCGCGCTTTGGTCACGCGGTCGCTTAATACTTGCCCGTCTTTGATCACGATCTCGCGCGCGGCATAGGCTGCGACGTCCACTTCGTGCGTCACCAAAATAATCGTAATCCCTTCATCGCGGTTAAGCGTTTCCAGGATTTTCATAATTTCCCTGCTCGACTGGGTGTCGAGGTTGCCGGTCGGCTCATCCGCAAGGAGCAACGAAGGGGACGTGACCAGCGCTCGCGCGATCGCTACACGCTGTTGCTGCCCTCCGGACAACTGAGTTGGATAATGGTGCTCTCTACCCTGTAGTCCCACCCGCCCTAACGCCGCTGCGGCCTGTGTCCGTTGCTCTTTGAGCGAGAGTCCTCGATAGAACAGCGGAAGCTGCGCATTTTCGAGCGCGCTGGTTCTGGGAATAAGGTTGAAGCTCTGAAAGACGAACCCGATTTGCTGATTGCGGATCCCGGCCAATTGATCGGGCTTCAGGTTGCCCACCTCTATCCCGTTCAACCGATAACGCCCCTTCGTTGGTTGGTCGAGACAGCCCAGCATATTCATCAGCGTGGACTTGCCGGAACCGGAAGACCCCATGATGGCGACGAACTCACCCTGTTCAATCGTGAGGCTCAGGCCGCGCAAGGCCTGGACTTCCACGTCACCGACCCGATAGATTTTCCACACATCTTCGCATTCGATCAGCGAGCCCATAGACAACCCTCGATCTGACTTGTTCCTTCTTCACCACCTCAAAAGAACTGGGCAGGGTTGTGGTGCTTTCTCCTGCGCGCGTCCGGCGAGCACATTCCGATCGTGCGCGCTGCGCGAGCACAGAAAACGCCCGCACCCTGCCCACTCACCCTACATTCCTCGATTGCGCGAGGAACCCCGCTGTCCGCCGCTCCCAAATCCTGGAGGCAGATCGCTTCTACTCCCATCGCCTTTGGGTCGCTCGATCCCCACAACCACCAGCGCGCCTTCAGACAAGCCCTCCGACACGATTTCCGTTGCCAACCCATCAGAAATGCCCGTTTGGACCTGCATCGACTCCAGTTCACCCGACGGTCCCTGCTTCCAAATAGTTCGACTAAGCGCCGTAGTTCCCTTGCCGGCGCCTGCTGCCTGCTCTACGCTCTTCCCTTTGCTCGGCTTGCCGCTGGGCGTGGAGCGATCAGCCTGGCCCGCGGTCGGGGGTGTAAATCGCAACGCGGCATTCGGCACTTTGAGCACAGTATCTCTTTGTGCCACAACGATAGAGACGTTGGCGGTCATCCCCGGCTTCAGGCGGAGATCCTGATTATCGACATTGACCACGACATTATAGGTCACCACATTCTGCACATTGATCGGTGCAAGACGGACCTGACGGATCGTGCCGGCAAATTGATACCCGGGATACGCATCGACCGTAAAGGTTGCCTCTTTCCCTTCGGTGATCCCCCCGATATCGGACTCACTGACGTTGGTGTCGACTTGCATCTTCGTCAGATCGAGCGCGATCAAGAAGAGGTTCGGTGTGGCAAAACTAGCCGCAATCGTTTGACCGACCTCCACATTTCTGGCGACCACAATCCCGTTTACCGGCGAGCGAATGACGGTGTACTTCAAGTCCAACTCTGCGGCACTCA
The DNA here is from genome assembly GCA_035632975.1 of Nitrospiraceae bacterium. GTDB lineage: Bacteria > Nitrospirota > Nitrospiria > Nitrospirales > Nitrospiraceae > Palsa-1315. The sequence continues at coordinate 3,914 of DASQFV010000197.1, read as the reverse complement.
GCGCCGCCTCGGCCTGTTTCACTTGCGCCGCTGCCACGTTCACCTGCGATTCAGCAGCCTGGAAATTCGTCGCTGCGACGTCGACGTCGTTCTGAGAGACGAACTGCTGCGCCACCAGCGATTTCACCCGATCCAGTTCGCGCTTGCGTTGAGCCAGATCGTTTTTGGCTCTTGCGACATTCGCTTTCGACATTTCAAGATTGCTGGCAGCTTGATCTCGACGGGCTTTGAACGGCTCAGGATCAATCGCGGCCACGATATCGCCGGCTTTGACCACCGAATTGAAATCGGCATGCAGGCTCTTGATCATGCCGGACACCTGCGTCCCGACCTGAACCGAGACGACAGGATTGATCGTTCCCGTCGCAGTCACGAGCGAAATGACGGGGCCGCGCTCGATCGTGGCGCTTCGATATCGAACCGGGACTTTGCGCTCCCCATTGAAGAAGACGTAGCCTCCGATTGTTAATCCAACGGCCAGGACACCAATGATCATGACGGCACGGCGCATCGACTCGTTCTCCAATTCCCTCGCCGACTTGGAATCCATTGTATCAACAAGGCAGAAGGGAATCACCCTGCTGACATGTCCTCTACCCGGCTCCGTAAAGACAAACAGGCCGTCCGCCACTCGGCGGACGGCCTGTCAGGTTTGCCGGACTATGGCGCCGATTAGGGACTGACGCTGATGCGCTCCTTAATCATATCAAAGGTTTCCTTGGGCACTACGTTCTTGGCCACCAATTCGCCCTTCACCCGATACGGACGATTCGTCACAATGCGGTCTGCCACGTCTTTGGAGAGACCAAGCACCAGCACCATATCACCGGCAGACGCCTTATTGACATTCATGGAGGAAGACATGGCCTCAGGGGCCTTCATCGCCGGTGAAGCAGGTGCCCCTGTGGGAGCGGGACTCGAGGACGGCACGGAAGGTGTCACGATCCCTGTCACAGAACGTGACTGATCTTTCAACTCTTTCTGATAGCGAGCAACCAGGGACTTGAGCGTTTCGTTATGCTGCTTCACATCCTCGTATTCGTGACGCATAGCACGATTCTGGAAGGAGAGCTGCTTCACACGGTCTTCGAGTTCCTTGGTCCGACCCTCGACACTGCCGCGTTCCTTGTCGCGGCCATGTTGAATGCGCTCAAGCTCGTCGTGGGCGACCTGGGCTTCGTTCCCGAATTTCACATTGAGATCCTTCAGCGTCTTTACTTGCTGTTCCAAGGCATTCTTCTGCGTACGTGCCCGCTCCACCTCTAAATTCGCCGACTCAACGTCGCCCATCGCTTCTTCATATTTCCTTTGACTGACACAGCCGACCATTGCGACTGCGCCAATCATCACGATCGCGGCCATCCACCATGATTTCATGCGAACCTCCCCTCCCACTGAGCGTGGTTTCTGCAACAGATGTCCGCCACCGCTCTTCGTCCAACATGCCTGTCGGTATGAGCGGGTGGTACGACACCTATACGTATAATGTTGGGTGTATGCCATGCCTTTCATTTTGTCAACAGATTTGCGGGTCCTCCGCCACCGCCGGTCATGATGAGGGTCTGCGGCGAATCGTCTGCCTGCTTGACGGACTGCCGCCACTTTGTGAATATGCCCAAGACTCGCCGTATGGACGCATACCTATCTCAGAAAGACCTCGCATGAACGAATGGGGCCCTGGTCTCGCCACGATCTTGGGTATCGTGGAGGGACTGACAGAGTTTCTACCCGTCTCGTCAACCGGCCACCTAATTCTCGTCGGCCACGTCCTCGGGTTCGAGGGAGACCTCGCTGCCGGCGCCGAGATTTCGATCCAACTTGGCGCCATTCTGGCCGTCATTGCCTATGAACGACACAAGCTCGCATTCATGATCGGACAAGCCGGCCGGGAGCAGCAGGACATCTCCGCCATGATCCGAACACGTGGGACGACCCCATGGTCGAAAATCCTGATAGCCTCCTGGGCAACTCACCAGAATCTCTGGTTTCTCATCGGACTCGGGCTCGCCTTCTTGCCGGCCGCCGCGATCGGATTCCTTACCCATAACTGGATCAAAAGCCATCTCTTTACGCCTCAAACCGTGGCTGCCTCCTCCATCGTGGGGGGCTTGATTATTCTCGCTGTTGAAGCGCGTCGCAGCCACGCACAGGTCCACCGGCTCGAACAGGTGAGCTTGATATCGGCGTTCTGGATCGGCGTGGCCCAGTGCGCCTCATTACTCCCCGGCATGTCCCGATCCGGTTCCACGATCATCGGAGGGCTCTTGGTAGGATTGGAGCGGAAAGTCGCGACGGAGTACTCTTTCTTTCTCGCCCTTCCAACTCTCATCGTAGCGACCTGCTATCAAATGTGGAAATCACGGGACGTTTTCCGGCAAGAAGACTATCTTGCACTCGGAATAGGGATGCTGGTATCGTTCGTCGTCGCCTGGATTGTGATCGCAGCCTTTCTCTCTTTTGTGAAGCGGCATACGCTCAGACCGTTTGCCTACTACCGCATCCTTATGGGCATTGTCGTCTTCTATATCTTTGGCTTCTAGGAGGATATCTTACAATGGCTCATTCCCAGTCCGACACCGTACATGTCTTCGACACGTGGGTGAAGGGCACGAAACGGCTGCTGCACTTCGACGTGATGACGACGGATGAGGCGACGGCGCTGACGCTCGCCAAGCAGCATTTGGCAAGCCTTGGGGAGGGCGACATACCGGTTACGGTGAAAGAGTGCCAGTTTTGCCACACCGAACCGCTCGTGATGTTTTCCCCCGAGCAGCAGCGGCAATTCCGCGAGCAGGGCGGGTTCATCATCACCCTCTCGACATAGCGGGATGCTGAAAAACTATGCCGGTACGCTAGGACCTCGATAATCCTCACGTGTGGCACAACAGGAGAACTCTCCCGCAGGATGCTCAAAAAGACCGTCCAGCAAGGCCGCAGCGAGCGAAGAGGCGAGGCGTACGCTTCGGTACGTTGAGCCTCTGAGCGATGCGAGAACGAAGCTGGCGGACTTTTTCAGCATCCTGCTAGGAAGCAGGCGGGAGTTCTTGAGGCAGGAGCGGCACGTTTTTCTTCTCAAAGGCGAAATGGATGATCAAGAAGACGACCCCCACGCTGATCGCCGAGTCGGCGACATTGAAGGCCGGCCAATGGTAGGAACCCACATAAATATCGAGAAAATCGATCACCTCGCCATACCGTAATCGATCGATCAGATTCCCGATCGCCCCTCCTAGAATCCCGGCAATACTGAGCTGTCCCTTCCAATCTTTCTCCGGCAACCGGAAGAGAATCGTTCCCAGTAGAGCCAGGGCAAACAGCGACGTGACCCCGAAGAACACCATGCGAAATGCATTGCTGCTCCCGGCAAGCAACCCAAAGGCCGCACCGGGATTGCGGATATAGGTCAGGCTGAAGAGATTGGGAATAATCGGAATGGATTCATCCAATCGCATCGACTGCATGATGGACAGTTTCGTCGCCTGATCGATCACCACGATCGCGCCGGCGAGCAACGCCAGGAGCAGATAGCGAACGGGCCGTCGCATTACTGCACCGCCTCGACACAACGGTCGCACAAGGTGGGATGACTGGCATCTTGCCCCACTGCCTTGCGATAGTTCCAGCACCGTTCGCACTTGGCGTGCGTCGACTTGGTTACGGAGATTGCGAGGTCGGTCATCGCATCGGACCGTTGTTCCCACGTCACCTCCGACACAATGAACAGCGTACCTAAGTCGCGGCACGCGTTTAATATCCAGAAACCGGTCTTTACATCCATCGTAAGATGGACACTCGCCTCAAGCGAAGACCCGATGACCTTCTCCCGGCGTCTCTCCTCCAGCACCCCTTGCACTTGGGTACGGTATTTCAACAGCCGCTCCCACCGCTCGGCCAGTTGCGGATCAGCCCAGGCC
>DASQFV010000196.1:0-6571 GCA_035632975.1 Nitrospiraceae bacterium | reverse complement strand
GCATCTTGGGCGCAGCGAAAGCCGACGTGGGGATCATGCTCGGTGGGATCGGCCTTAGTCCGGAAGGCGGCCCTGAGCCGATAGGGACTATTAATATACGAGCCGCCCCGTTGCACTTTCGTGCTCCCCACGACGGGGCCGTGCGGGTTGCGGGAAGGCGTTGTCTGGTAGAACGCGTCATCGTACCAGTCGGCCACCCATTCGTAGAGATTGCCGGCCAGGTCCTGGGCGCCATAGGGGCTGCGCCCTTGGGGGTGATCGCCGATGGGCGAGACCGTCTCGGCCCCTTCCTTCAACCCCAAGACCGCCTGCGCCGACGTCGGCGGGTCGTTCCCCCAGGGGTACGTGCGGCCATCGGTGCCCCGCGCCGCTTTCTCCCACTCCGCTTCGGTCGGCAACCGTTTGCCCGCCCACAGACAATAGCCCGTGGCCTCCAGCCAGGTCACCCAGCGGACCGGCCGCTCCGCGTCGACCACAGGGGTCTCCTGGTCCGCGAAGCCCCACGGCGGCTCACTCTGAATCGCCGCGACAAACTTCGCAAACCGCCCATTCGTCACTTCGAAGGTGTCCAGATAAAAACTATCGAGGACGACGCGATGGACCGGCTGCTCGTCGTCATCGCCCTCGTCGCTCCCCATCGTGAACTCCCCGGCCGGCACCAACACCATCGGCGCTCCGTCTGTGCCGGTGAGCGCGACCGGTGGCTGGGGGAGGGCCGGGGCCTTGGGGGCCGGGCTCAGGGTGGCCGGACGTCGCGTCTTCTCCGCCGGCTTCGGGGGACTCGGTTCAGGCTTGACGGGGACTGGCTCGTTGGCCACGGCAAGGCCCTGGCCCCAGCACCACCCCGACACCACCAGACCAATCAACAATACGGGTACTATCCGTAGCGCCCACATACTCGTGTTACTCCCGATGCACTGCGCCGCGTAAGACACCCACCTGCCTACGCAGGGTACCGAATAGGAGGAGGACAAAGCTAGAGTGAAGGTGCGCGCAGGGGCGCGCACGCTCAGAGACAAACCCTTGAGGTGTTTATCCGCTGGCCTCAATTAGGACTAGCAGATAAAGAGGCCAGCGGCACGCGAGAACCCAAGATCACTGGTGGCAAAATACCACTCCGCCGCGATGTGATCGAACGCGGCGGATCAAGCGAAGCTTGGTTTGGTGGAGGCGCCGGGAGTTGAACCCGGGTCCGAAGACCGTCAGTGCACTGCGTCTACATGTGTAGCCGATCGTTTAGATTTCGCCGCCACCCACGCCCATCGGCTGGCTTAGACTGGCCGCTAGCCCAGAATGTTCTCGTCCTCAGCCGCTGAGCACCAGCTGGAGACCAGCCCGCTGCATCGCGCTCCGCCCACCCCCGCGGGCATCAGGTGGAGGAACGTCGCAGTTAATTAAGCTGCGAGTGCCAGTTCTTGATTGGCAGTTGCATTTTCCTAGAGGTTTAACGAGTCCCCAGGAGCTCGACATGCGACAGTGCCTTCAGTATCCCCGTCGAAACCGGTCGCCCCCCTTCAGTCGGATGTTGAAAAAAGCTTCTGGCTGCGTTCTCGCTTCGCTCCGAGGCTCGACGTACCGAAACAGTACGACGCGCCCCTTGCTCGCTGCGGCCTTGTCAGAAGACCTTTTTGAAGATCCTCAAGATTTCTGATTCGGCCATAGGCTATATGCCATCAGCCACTCGCTCTTGTACAGATGATCATGCTTCCGCACCAGTCAAGGGATGCCACAATGAAGCATAAACCGAGAAGAGGGCGTACTCTTGAGGTGGAGTACGCCGCCTTCTCTCTTGTTTGCCAGATGAGCGATCTGACGATCGTACGATCTTATCTGACGGCTGACTTCAAGATTTTCCCTGCCGAGAACTTCGGAACTCTGGCTGCGGGAATCCGCAGCGCCTCACCGGTTCTGGGATTCCGGCCGAGCCGGGCTTTACGTCTGGCTACGGTAAAGGTCCCAAAATTCACCAGCGAGACGCGCTGCCCCTTCTTCAGGGACGTGGTCACCGCTCCGGTGAAGGCCTGTAGCGCAGTGCCTGCCGCAACCTTCGTGATGCCGGCGGATGCCGCCATCTTTGCGATCAGCTCTTCTTTCGTCATCATACACCTCCTGTTATGGGGTTGAACTACTCGACTCCTTGCCACTAACGATCGCTGTCACCGTACCCACATGAATCCGGCCTTCCGTGAACACCGACGCGTCAGGCCTCTCGCGCCCGTGCGGTCCGACTCCGTTTAACGGGAATGTGCAAGTTATGGATCTTCTTCCTAAGGGTGTTTCGATTCAAACCCAGCAGTTCTGCTGCTTGGATCTGGTTGCCTTTGGTTTCCTGAAGGGCTCTGGTGATCAAGGGGCGCTCGATGGCGTTGATCAACATGGGGTGCAGGTTCCGCCCCGAACCGTCTCGCATCCCTTTTACAAAATCTCCCATCTTCCATTCGAGATAGTCCTCAAGGGACAGGGCTTCTTGTCCGTTCGCTCCCGCAGCATGCCGTGCCATCACTTGCATGAGCTTCGAGGCTCGTTTCAGCACAGTTCGAGAACCGGTGATTACCAATGTGTGCGTGAGATCGATGTTGGTGGGCATGACGGCGGCTCCACCGGATGAGCCTGATTTCAATTCGACGATGACCGCATCAAAGGTGCGACGCGTCACGTCCTTCGGCAGCGTGGACGCGTATTTCGCCGCAGTCACGGAAGCACCTTTGAACACGTGCTTGAACTGACTGTGGATGTCCGAGTCGCCGCTGAGTACCAAAATACTGAGGACGGATGACGTACGCGACATGAAGGTTCCAAAAGAATGGAGAAGAGGGGCGGATTATTGCCCAGAGCCACTTTGATGTCAACCAGGAAAATATAGACGGAAAAGGATAATCTTCTCTCGCCGGAAGTGATCTTGCCTCAGCGAGTGAGGATCGATGCCTTGATCGAGACATTCCATGGGTTTGACTACTTCCGTTCCGTGAGCCTCAATACTCTCGACAGATTCGTTTCTGATTAGTGCAGGCGAAGCTCTCGAGCAGGTGGCGGAAAAACAATGGCAGCACGCAAGAACTTCGAGGGTTCGCACGCTTAAGGCAAGCCTGGTCTATCTGGTTCATTGGTTCATCTGGTTAGTGTCATTCAACCCAAAAAACCAGATAAACCAGACAGACTAGACAAACCAAACAACGGTCTCTTGTGCTGGTGAACTGTTTCGGCATGCTGCTAAGCCCAAGGTTATCGGGACCATCAGAGAGAGGCAGCTTGACAGCAGAGCCTTTCAGGGAGTATAAAAACGATACGTAACTTAAATCCTACCGGAATACTCATGTATGAAGGTATCTCTTAGAGCAACCTATGGAATCATGGCGGCTGTCGACATAGCGATGCATCTCGGGACAGCGCCTGTCCAAGCGAAATCAATTGCACGTCGACAAGCCATCCCCGCTCGCTTTCTTGAACAGGTCCTTCATGGGATGAAGAAGGCCGGTCTTGTGTCGAGCCTTCGAGGAGCCCAAGGGGGGTATGTGCTTTCGAAGAAACCGTCCGAGGTATCGGTCGTCGAGATCCTCGAGGCACTTGATGGTCCGCTTTCACTCCCGAGCGGTGGAGCTGGCCGTGCACAGGGGCGCCGACTCAGCAAACCGGAACTTCTGCTTGGGAAGGTTTGGGAGCAGGTCTATCAAGCGGAGCGCCATGTGCTCGAAGCCATAAGCGTGGAGGAATTAGCCGGGCAGCAACGAGTGCTCGAGCAAGAGCGGTCGTTGATGTACCACATTTGAGGTCACCGATGAGTCTCATACCACTCAGTACTGTTCCAATCAAGACAGAGCCCATTCCTCCTGCCGTTGTCGAGGAGATCGAGACCTTCGAGGCTGAGGCGATGCGCATGGTCTCAGGCGAGGTCTCGGTCGATCTGTTCAGGCCCTTCCGCCTCCAGTACGGCATTTACGGCCAACGGCAAGCCGGTGTCCAGATGGTCCGTATCAAGATCCCCTTCGGCGGACTGACGTCGAATCAGCTTCGCCGGGTTGCAGAATTGGCCGAGCAATATGCCACCGGTGTCGGGCATGTGACCACGCGCCAGGATATCCAGCTGCATTTCGTCGAATTAAAGGATGTGCCGACCATCATGCGCGGGCTGGCTGAGGTTGGCTTGACCACCAGAGAGGCTTGCGCCAACACGGTTCGCAATGTGACGGCCTGTCACCTCGCAGGGATCTGTCAGGGAGAAGTGTTCGACGTGACGCCCTATGCAAAAACCGTCGCGCTCCATCTTTTGCGGAATCCGCTCAACCAAAGCCTCCCCCGCAAATTCAAAATTGCCTTCTCAGGCTGCAAGCAGGACTGCGCGCTCACGCCGATTCACGATATCGGGCTACTCGCAGCAAAGCGTGCGGATGGAGCCATCGGCTTTCGAATGGTCGCAGGCGGCGGTCTCGGTTCAGCCCCCCGGCTCGCGCAGGTCCTTCGAGAGTTCACCCCGATGGATGAACTCATCCCGAGTGTGGAAGCCGTGATTCGGGTGTTCGACACCTTAGGCAATCGAAAAAATCGCATGAAGGCCCGGATGAAGTTTGTGATCGATAAGCTGGGCTTCGAGGAGTTCAAACGTCGATGGGAAGAGGCTTACGTGTCGATGGGACATGCCCGTCCGACCCATGAACCAATCAAGTTACTTTCATATCCGGATGAACCCATTCCCCTCATCATGCCGACGTCAAATGGCTCGAAGCAGGTAGCGGTGCAGACCAATGGGTATGCCCAGAGTCCACTAACGGAGACGCCGTTTGAGATGTGGCGACGCACCAACGTCGTGCGTCAGAAGCAAGAGGGCTATGTCGCCGCAGTGACCAAGTTATTCATGGGCGATCTCACGGCAGAGCAGATGCTTCTCGTTGCCGATCTTGCGGATCGCTACTCCAATGGCAACATTCGGACGACGATCAATCAAAACATGATCATTCGATGGATACCGGAGTCACGCATCGCCGACCTCTATGCCGACTTGGCCTCACAGGGCTTGGCCGATCCCGGTGCCGAATTGGTCGAAGATATTATTGCCTGTCCCGGCACCGACACGTGTGGTTTGGGGATCACGTCTTCAAAGGGGCTCGCGCGAGCGTTGGCAGAGGTATTCCCAGCTGGGCGGGTCCCCGAGGATCTGAAGGATGTCAGCGTCAAGATCAGCGGATGCCACAACTCCTGCGCCCAGCACCATATCGCCACGATCGGTTTGCATGGAGTGGGAAAACGCATTGGCGAGCATGTCGCGCCCTTCTATGAGTTACATTTGGGCGGGAGGGTTAACGGGACGGCGAAGATCGGACAGATGGTGGTCAAGTTACCGGCCAAGAGCGTGTCGGCGGCGATCACGCACCTGATCGACGTCTATCGGCGGGACCGCCTCTCCGGCGAAGGGCTGCCGGCCTTCATTGATCGTGTCGGCAAGGTCAAACTCAAGGACGAGCTGATCCCGTACACCATCGTTCCGTCCTTTCAGGATGATTCGACGTTCTATTACGACTGGGAAGGAGAAGAAGAATTTGTCTTGGAGGATCTCGGGCCAGGCGAGTGCGCAGGTGGCGCGCTTGAAATGATCGAGAACGGCATTCTCGAAGCCGACCAAGAACTCTATCAGGCGAAGCTGCTTGTCGATAACCATCAATATTCCGTCTCGGTGAACAAGTCCTATCGCGCCGTGTTGGCCGCTGCCAAGGCCTTGCTTGTGACGGAAGGACTTGAACCTTCGACGGATGCAGAGACCTTCATCGAGTTTGACAGCCGGATTGCACAAAAGGGCATCGTTCCAGCGATGTATCGGGAATTGAGGAAGCGGGTCGGCGACTTAGGGCCCAAGGAGACAACGGGCGAATCGGCCCGCGACAAGATGGGGTTTGCCAAGGGGTTCGTTGATGCCTGCCGTGCCGCTACGGAGCAGATGGGCAAAGATCTCAAATTGGCGCCGGCGGGCAAGGCAGCGGTGGCCACGACCAGCACGATGCCAGAGGTCAAGCCGGCTGTATCTTCTGTGACTGCGCCTACTACGTCCGGCGCGCCGGTCTATGATCTGCGCGGCGTGGCCTGTCCGATGAATTATGTGAAGACCAAGCTGAAACTGGAGATGATGGATGCGGGCGAACGGTTGGAGGTCTGGCTCGACGCGGGCGAGCCCATCAAGAACGTGCCCCTGAGTTTGAAAAACGACGGGCATAAGTTGTTGCTGCAGGAACCGCTCGAAGCCGTCGCGGCGCATTATCGGATTCTGGTCGAAAAAGTAGAATAGCGCGGCGGAGGGATGTTCCCTTGCTCGCGCAACGCGCGGCCTCAGAAGGCCCTCGTTGGACGCGCGCAGTCGGGGATCATCCCTCTCGCCGCGTGAAGCGTGAGTGAAAGAAGAAAAGAACCCAATGGCAAATATCTCATCAGAAGAAAAACTGAGAGCCTGGGGTGAGTCGTTCGAGGCAAAGTCGCCGCAAGAGTTACTGGCGGCTGCGATCGAGCGCTACGCGCCGAAGATCGTGCTCGCCTGCAGTTTTGGTGCGGAGGATGTCGTGCTCGTGGACATGGTCCACCGCATCAATCC
>DASQFV010000195.1:0-5453 GCA_035632975.1 Nitrospiraceae bacterium | reverse complement strand
CCGGATGGATGACGGCCGGGTCGAGGTCTATACCGGCTATCGTGTGCAGCACGATTCTTCCCGCGGCCCCACAAAAGGCGGCATTCGCTATCATCCGGATGTGAATCTTGGGGAGGTGGCGGCACTCGCAATGTGGATGACCTGGAAATGCGCATTAGCCAACCTGCCCTATGGCGGAGCTAAGGGTGGCATAGCGATCGCCCCAAAACAGTTGTCGCGACCAGAATTAGAACGATTGACCAGACGCTATGCAGCGGAAATCTTCCCATTGATAGGACCAGAAAAGGACGTGCCAGCCCCAGACGTCGGCACAGATGCCCAGGTGATGGCCTGGATCATGGATACGTACAGTCAGCAAGTTGGGTATTCGGTGCCAGGCGTCGTCACAGGCAAGCCCCTGTCGATTGGAGGAAGCCTCGGACGTGAGGAGGCCACTGGCCGCGGAGTGGTCTATGTCACCTTGGAAGCGCTTCGCCACCTCAAGCTCGACATTCGGAACACAACCGTGGCCATCCAGGGGTTCGGCAACGTCGGGTCCCATACCGCTCGCATCATGCAGGAGTGTGGCGCACGCGTCATCGCAGTGAGCGACGTGAAGGGAGGTATCCACAATTCAAGCGGTTTGGACATTCCGGAGCTCATCACACGCTACAAGACCAGTGGCCAATCCCTCCGTGACACCAAGCTGGGAGACTGGCTCTCCAACGACGAATTGCTTCAACTCGACTGCACCGTGCTGGTCCCCGCCGCGCTATCCGAGCAGATCACCGAACGCAATGCCGCGAAACTGCGCTGCCGGATTCTCGCCGAAGGAGCGAACGGTCCAACGACACTGGAGGCCGATCGCATCCTGCAGGACCAGGGGGTCTTTATCATTCCAGACATCCTGGCCAACTCCGGTGGCGTGATCGTGTCCTACTTTGAATGGGTGCAAGATGCCCAGCGTTTCTTCTGGAAAGCTTCGGACATTCAAGAACGATTGCAAGATATTCTGCGCTCCGCCTTCCATCGAACATTACAGTTTTCTGTTTCCAAAAACACTTCCATGCGTATGGCCGCCCTGATGAGCGGGATCGATAAAGTCGCCCAAGCTCATCTCCATCGTGGACTCTACCCGTAAACTCCACACATCATGAGGGTGGGAGTCGCGTGCTGTCGGGGGCTCTCGTTTGATGGACTATGCGTTCGGGAGGACATCGACTACCGATTCCGTGGACTTGGTCTCTGTACGCTTGCGATCCTGTTACTCTGTGCGCTAGGGTGGATCGGTCGGAGCTGAGTCAGGTTGAATCGGTGGAGATCTGTGGAATGGATCGGAATGCCGTGCTGTCCCTCTGGGAAGCCCACAAGGAGGAGCGCTGGCCTCAAGTGGGAAGCCAGCATGAGGGGCCGCTGATGACACTGGATACGGTGATCAGCGGATGCGTGGTGTATTTCCTCGATAGTCCTGAGGGGCTTGATACCCAACGGCTTGCCATCGTCGAAGATTGTGTCGCCGACCTGGATAACCTGACCGACGAGCTTGAGGACGGCTGTCGGCCCTACTTTCAACGGCTCCGGCACCTGGGAGCCCTCCTCATCACCACCCATCACACCAGTTAACTAGCCTCTCCGTATGGAGTTCTCTCGCCCATTCAGCCCGTTCCTTGCAAGTTCTCAGGCCGTTCGATAAAATGCACGAACACTGCCTTGGACCCGCCAATTTCGCCAATAGATTTCACACGCCATCCAGCTCTCGGAATGGGTAAGGAAGATTCGATGAAGTATGTACTGCGAGTCGTTACGCTCACTTGCATGGTCATGGCCGGAATCGGAGCATGGGTCTCCCCTGGGTATGGCGAACCCTACGAATTGAGCAAAAACGACGTAATGGACACTAAGACCTTGAAGAGTGCCGACATTTCACTGTTTGGAGTCAAGTTGGGAGACTCCGAAGCCAAAGCCCTGGACTCTCTCGTGAATGAAAAGATTCCCGGAGTAAAAGTGGAACAAGAAGCCTTGTTTATCTTCTTGCTCGACCAACGCAAACCGACCGGTCCTATGGCTGGCGTGCGCATCCAGGACGGCAAGGTCGACCTGATCTTTATCAATAATCGATTTTCCTTTAAGACTCGCGGTATCTTTCGCAACGTGTTGAACAGCGAAAGCCCTGATGACGTGCGAAAACTATTGGGACAGGAAGACTACGGGGACGAAAACGTGATGGGCGCCATACTGGCTTACGATAAACAGGGGTTCGTCATCAACTATCTGGGGAAAGATGTCAATGTGGAGTTTTCCCCACTTCGATAGCTCTGTAGGCCTTCGCCATAGCTCCCGGGAGGACTCGAACGGACAAATTTCGGCTAACCCTCCGGCTGCGACGGCCTTCTCGCCTCTGCCTACATGTGTGTCGACTTGATCAAACAGGGGAATTCAGTGCGGGGTTTCGGCTACCTGTAGCCCGTAGGTGATCAGGTTCTTCGCGGTGTTCCATCGACGCTTGGAATTGAGGATCACGAGGAGAAGATCGCTCCCGTTCTGAGAGACTTTGGCGATGAGGCACCGCCCGGCTTTGGAGGTAAATCCGGTCTTGATCCCTTCGACGCCGGGAATACGTCCCAGTAATCGATTCGTGTTGTGCAAGACATACGCATGGTGACCGTTGACAGGCGTGATGATCGCGCGTTCCTCACGGACCAACTGCCGGAAGATCGGCTGATCGAGGGCAATGACACTCAACGCGGCGAGGTCTTCGGCCGTCGAGTAATGGTCCGGGTTATCGAACCCGCAGCCATTATTGAAATGCGTATCAGCCAAGCCGAGGGCCGCGGCCTTGGCATTCATGAAAGTCACGAACTGTGCTTCGTCGCCGCCCACGTGCTCCACCGCTGCAAGGCAGGCATCGTTCGCGGACATGATCAACATGGCCTTCAGCAGATCTTCCAACCTAAAAACCTGCCCTGTCTTCATGCGTAAGTGCGTCTTGTGAGCCCGTGCGGCATTGGGACTAATCGTGACGAGATCTTCCAACTGACCCCTTTCCAGGATGACCAGGGCCGACATGATTTTTGTGAGGCTGGCGGGGGACATTCGCTTCCCGGCATCGTGTTCATACAATACACGCCCACTATTAAGTTCCTTGAGAAGAATGCCATGGGCTGGAGCGACTCGCCACGGAGGAAACCGGTGCGGAGCAAACGCAGTTCGGACATGTACAGGTTCAGCCGCTACGTTCTTCGCAACGGCGATGGATGGAGTGAGGGTCGCGGCACTGATGAACAGGAGGACGATGAATACCCCGGCAGCGCGGGCGAGAAGTGGCGGCCGATGGGATCTCCCGCAGTCTCTTGTCATTATGAAAGCATCGCTCCTACTCATAGTGTATATGATTCCCGCACCTTCCCTCCGCGAAACCCGCTGTCAATTACTTTGTGGAAGAAGCGGAGCAGGTCGGCAAGATCGATCCAAAACCCGCAATTCAAGCAGCGGGCATAGAGTCGCCGATTCACCAGCGTATAGTGACGCTCGACCATCATGAAGCCCTTACATCTCAAACAGTGCATCGACGCGCCTACCTTCAGACACTGTGTCTACCGGAGCCGATTCATCACTAAGGCCAAGCAACCTGCCAATAATCCTCCGCCGACAATCGTGGTGCCAAACGAGAGGTACGCGCTGGCCCCACTACCCGGAGGAGCTCCATCGAGCAGCTCTCGCACACCTCCCTGTACCATCAGCACGGAGAGGGTGAGCAGTGCGCCGATAGCAAACCACCATCTAAAGGATCTCACTGGTGTCCTCGAAACAGAGCGCCCAAGATGCCTGGAACTAGCGCCCATCGGTCACTGTAGCCGAGGGTCGACAGCGTGTCAATAAGACTGTCTCTTGATTCACTCCCCCAATCGACTGACGTCGTACGCGCCTCACGGGGAGGGTGCGACGGGAGCGGACGCCGCTTTCAATCCTCGATGGAGAAAGATGGAGACGCTTCCATTGCCATTGTCCGCCGTCACGAGTCCAGGCTCTTCAGCCTCCTTCGTTGTGACGCGAAACGTCGCAAGGGCGAAGGGGCCTGGTTTTGTCCGATAGTTTCTCGGCGGATATTCGAAGGTCCCATCGTCACGGCCGAAGAGAATGGAGAGATCACTCGACTGAAGATTGACGATAGCCACGTCGATGCGACGGTCGCCGTTGAAGTCGCGAGCGAGCCCGAAATTCGGTCCTGCGTCGGCACCGGAGTCGCGCCCTGGATGGAAAGTCCCATTACCTTTTCCGAGAAAGGTTGTGAAGCTATCCTGCACGCCGTTGATCACAAGTAGGTCGCGGATCCGGTCACGATTGAAGTCGGCGAAACTCACCCCGAGCGGGCGCTTCCCCGTCCGATAGTCGGTGGGAGGATGAAACGTGCCGTCGCCATTCCCCATCCAGATGGAGACCGCGTTCGACATCGGCCCGCCGTTTGTCACGGCCAAATCGATCTTCCCATCGCCATCCAAGTCGGCCAACGCCACCGACGTGGGCGTATCGCCATATTCGTACTGCACCCCGTGGGTGAATTCACCGGTGCCGGTTCCCAGGAAGACTTTGATCTTGTCGTTTCGCAATGCAACCACGAGGTCGGGCACCTGATCGCCGTTCAGATCGTTGCTTGCGATGGCAATGGGAGTCCGATGCACGGGATAGCGCGGCCCCTCTTCAAATTTTCCGTCGGCCCGGCCGAAGAGTACGGCCACTTCGTCGCCCCCGGAACAGGCCAAGACCACATCGGGATAAGAATCGCTGTTGAACATCCCGAGGGCGAGAGAACGGGGCTCTTTACAGACATTCAATTGGACTTGATCACGAAAAGTGCCGTCGCCGTTGCCTAAGAGAATCGAAAGGGTATTGCTGCCGATGTTGGTTGTCATCAGATCGGTAAAACCGTCCTGATTGACGTCAGTGGGGGTGACGGTCGTCGGGTTCTTACCTACTTTGTAACTGGCAAAGTAGTAGAAAAGATCAGGCGGGGCGTAGGGGTCTTGCTTGGTGCAACCGTTTCCCATCAGCAGGACGAGACTGGTCGCCACGACCACAAGGTTCCAGGCTTTATGCCTATTGTGGCAGTCACCGCTTCTGATCACGCACCACTCCTCGAGCGAGGAACCGGCGACGTGGTGATTCGTCCGCATGAGCGCGCGCCCCTCGACCAGGCCTTCCCGCCAAAACGAGTGTGGCCAGTATACAGACCACCGCTTTCTCCTGGCAATCAATCCAGCTGCGCAACGATTCCCGCCACAACGCGGTTTCCCCAATCCTGGCCCACTCAGCGGCGGCTTTGAAAACGGCACAGGGTTTGAGGTACAATGCCGCTCTTGGTAAGGAGGAATCCATGAGCAAGATGATGAAGATTGAGTTGTCGATGTACGGAATCGCCGAGGTACTACATTGGTGTCACGACCGCAATAAGGGCCGCGTCCCCGGGGTAGACACGG
>DASQFV010000194.1:0-5173 GCA_035632975.1 Nitrospiraceae bacterium | reverse complement strand
AATGCGTCCTGAATCTCATCCGGCGATTGTCTGGCATCGATCACTTCGAAATGAAACTCTTCCGCCATTTTGTCGAACTCCTCGATCAGGAGTGACTGGTACTTCTTGAAGCTATCATAGAGATCGCTGCCTAGCCGGATGTCCATCCCTGATTCCCAGAAGTTCATCCCTTTGGTTTCGATGACGCGCAGCACGAGTGTTTCGATGTCGATGCGCAAGTAGCAGACGAGATCGGGTACTAAGGCAAAGCCAAAGACGTCTCTTGCCCACTGGCGGTTCCCGCTGCGAACAAAATCGCGCGCCAGGGCCGTATAGATATACCGGTCGGCCAGGACGATGAAGCCCGAGCGAAGCGCGGGGATGATCTCGTGTTCCAAGCGATCCGCAAAGTCGGTGGCGTACAGCAGGCTGAACGACCACCGGTCGAGAATATTGCCTTCTTTGGCCATTTCGATCGTCTTCGACATGAGATTGGAACGGGTCCAGCCGGTGGTGAGCACGCCACAGCCCTGCACCTCCAGCCACTCCTGCAACATCTCGATGTGTGTGGAGCGGCCGACACCGTCGGTGCCTTCGATGGCGATGAGTTTCCCCTTGAGGTCACTCGGATTTAGGTACGTCAAACCGTCGCCAAAATACTGTGCGTCGACCATGGGTACCCCGTCTTGGTTTGTAATCCTTGAGCGCCTCTCCCACGAGCCGGCGCATGTCGTTCTGCTGGGCTTCGATGTCTTTCGTCGCATCCATCGTGATGAGCTGAAACTCACCGACGATTTTCTCATACTGACCCAGGATGGTGGATTGGAAGATGCGGAAGCTTTCGGTGACGTCCAGGCTCAGGTTCATGTCCATGCCGGCTTCGTAGTATTTGAACTGTCCGCGAGTGCCTCCGATGAGCCGCGAGATGGCCACCTCGATTGGCACCTTGAAGTAGAAGGCCATGTCCGGTGTGATGGCGAAGCTGTAGAGCTTGCGAATCCATTCAGGCGACACCCCGCGGGCCACGTCGCGCGCGAAGGCGGTGTACATGTATCGGTCGGCCAAGACGATCATGCCGGCTTTGAGCGGGGGCAAGATTTCATGATAGAGCCGGCTGGCAAAGTCGGTCGCGTGCAACAAGCTGAACGTCGTAGGCGTCAGGCTTTTGTTTTTCTTTCCCCGTTTGGTCGTGTCTTTGACCAGTTCCGAGGAGTTCCATTCCGTGAAGAAGACTCGATGGCCTTTCGACTCCAGCCACTTATGCAGCAACAGCAGTTGCGTGCTCTTCCCGGACCCGTCGAGACCCTCGACGATGATCAGTTTTCCGGGGTAGGGGTGGGGAGGCCTGGGTAGAGGGGGTTGTTCGCTCATGCGGCTTCGTCCTGCGAGATGACCGAAAATTTTACCCGACGACGGAACACACGTTCGAAGAGATCTGCCCGGCCTGCAGCGGTCCAGGTTTCCAACTCGGCATCGCCCGTCACGTGCAGACTAATAGTAATGGTGGCGCCGAGTCTCACATCGAGGGTGCGGACGACCGAAAAATGCGTCCGATCCAGCCCGTCGGCAATCCGAAGCAACGCGGACAGGATTCGCACGATGCGTTTGTACTTGGGAGGGAGGGCATCGAATTCTTCGTGCTTCAGTTGAGGGACTGCGCGCCGGTGGTAGCGCGCGACGTTGGCGATCACCTGAATCTCTTCGCCGGATAATCCTCCGAGGCCACTGTTGGTGATCAAATAATAGGTGTGCTTGTGGTGCTGGCGCTCGTTGATGAGGTAGCCGACGTCGTGCAGAATCGCGGCGTATTCAAGCCAGTTCCGCTCGGTGGGTCCCAAACGATGGAGGCGTATCGTCTGGTCGAAAAGGCGCAAAGCGAGGCCGGCGACATGAAGGCTATGGGCTTCCGGGGCCTGACAGCGACGGGCCAGCGCGATGACGGTGCGCCGCCGCAAGTCGGGAATTTCCGCTTCCGCTTTGAGCCGTTCACGGTGGCGCTGGATAAAGTCGTAGATGACGCCTTCACGAATGGCCTTGTCGCACAAAATGAGTTCGTCTCGTCCCGAAAGCTCCATCAGACGCCGCAGGACCACCGTGGCGGGAAACAGGGTGTCGACGCGTTTAGGATCTAATCCGGGGATCGCCAGCCGGGCTTTTATGGTGGACTGACGGAGGTCCTGCTCGATCTCTTTGACGTCCTTCAATGAAATTGTGGCGAGATTGATTTGGGGGAGCGGGCGATTCGTTCGGCGTAAATGAATGACTTCTGCCAAGTTGGCTGCCATGCCGGAGGTAGCGATCAGGGAATCGAACCGTTTCGTCTTGAACGAATCGAGGGCGCCCTGTAACTGGACCGTCACCGTGTCTTCGAGTGAGCGGAGCATCCCCTCGGAAGGGGGCGTGCGCTTGAGGAATTCATCCGCCAGTCTGATGGCGCCCAGCTTCAGGCTCTTTGAGTGAAGGAGCTGTTCGCAATTTCCGACCATCAACTCGACCGATCCACCGCCGACATCTACCGAGAGCGTGGGCTGTTCCGTCATGGGCACGCTATTTTTGACGGCCAGGAAAATCAGCCTGGCTTCTTCGGTGCCGCTGATGACACGGACTCTCAGCCCCGTGTCGTTGGCCACGAGATCGATAAAGTCCCCGCCGTTTTTCGCCTCGCGCACCGCGCTGGTGGCGACGGCGATGATACGATCGTAGCCCTTGTTCTTGGCCAGGGTGACGAGATTGCGGACGACATCGAGCCCGCGTGTGACGGCCTCGTCGGAGAGGCGGTGGGTCGAAAAGGCGCCGTTTCCGAGTCTTGTCATGTCTTTGAAGCGATCGAGAATCTTGTAGCCTGCGTCAGGCTGGATCTCAGTCAGCACCATGTGGATGGAGTTGGTTCCGATATCGATGACGGCAATCTTTGCCATAAATTAGCAGCGTCCCACTATAAACCTACGATTGGTGCAAGCTTGGCGAAAGAGCCTCATGGTTGGGACATTTCCACTCTTGCGGTGTGAACTGAATACACCAAACACTCGGGCATGTTGTAGTCGGGGACGGAGCCGACAGTATTCATGAATAACTTGGATAACAGCTCAGAAACCATAATGAATGAGCCTTGATCTGTCAAGGTCGGGAGGGTTAATTCTCGGTAACATTTTAGCCGGCTGCCCTCTAAGGGGCAGTCGTGGTACTCTCGCCTATCAGGATGCTGAAAAAGTCCGCCAGCGGCGTTCTCGCTTCGCTTAGAGACTCAACGTACCGAAGCGTACGCCTCGCCTCTTCGTTCGCTGCGGCCTTGCTGGACGGCCTTTTTGAGCATCCTGCGCTGTGGACTCCTGATGTCCTCGACGTGCGGACCAGTGAATCTCCACCGTGCCGCAATAGTTTTTCCGCAGCCTGCTATGTCTGATCGTCCATCGTCCATGTCGGTTGTTGTGACCGGTGCCTCGACCGGCATTGGCGCGGCTTGTGCACTCGATTGTGCCGGTCGTGGCATGACGGTGTTTGCCGGCGTGCGTGACCCCCGGGCAGGGGAGGCGCTTGCCGCGAAAGGTGGTCGGTCACTCATTCCCATCACGCTCGACGTCACCGATGAGCCGTCGATCACGCGATCCGTCGAGGTGGTGCAACGGGTTGTGGGCGAGGGTGGTCTTGGAGGGCTCGTCAATAATGCCGGGATCGTCATCGGTAGTCCCCTCGAACTGATTCCATTACCGCAACTTCGGAAACAGCTTGAGGTCAACGTGATCGGGCAGATTGCTGTCACGCAGGCGTTTCTCCCATTGCTGCGCCGTGGCCGCGGTCGGATTGTGAACATGGGATCGATTGCCGGTCGAGGCACCATTCCATTGTTGGGACCCTATTCTGCATCGAAGTTTGCTTTGGAAGCGCTGACAGATGCGTTGAGAATGGAACTGCAACCCTGGGGGATTCAGGTTTCGATTATCGAACCAGGGGCGATCGCGACGCCGCTTTGGGAGAAATCAGCCAAGGCGGCAGGGGACCTCGAAGCGTCGGCCAGCGAAGAGGCGAAGGCCCTCTATGGTGAAGCGGTGAGTCGAATTCGTGAAGTCGTCGCCCAATCGGCCCAACGAGCGATTCCGCCGGAAGCGGTGGTCCGAGCGGTGCATCATGCGTTGACGGCGTCTCGTCCGAAAACCCGCTATCTCGTGGGCGCGGACGCCACCGCGCGGGCGTGGATGGTGAAGTGGGTGCCGGATCGCATTCAAGATAAGCTGCTGGCGTGGTACCTGAGATATCCGCGGAAAAGTTAGCGGACGCCGGTGTGTTTGGTCTATCTCGTCTGTCTGGTCTATCTGGTTAGTGTCGTTCAACTACACGCACGAGACAGACCGAATAGACGAGATAGCCTAAATAGACCAGACAGACCAAATCAGCCGACCAGATCGGGGTTGAGCCGATTCATCGGCTTGATCGAAAGGGCTTTGATTTCGTTGTAGATGATCATGCGGCCTGCCTGGCGAAGGCGTGAGAAGACTCCTTCCACAATCACCTGGTCGCCTTCCCGAACTTCGATCTGACCGAGACTGATGATTTTCAGCGTCCCGGCCTGATCCTTCAACAGAAACCCATAGGCTGGTTCACCCTGCCGATTCGTCGCGAGTTGGACGTTGGTGACCTGGCCGCTTACCACCACTTCTTGGCGGTCGTACTGCTCGGGATGGGTGAGGAGCTCGGTGATCTCCAGAAGAGCGGATGCGTGAGCAGGCAACGGCACAGAGACGAAGGCGAGTAGGGGGAGTAGAAGGATCAGGAAGATGCTCGACAGTCTGGCCATAATATGGATGTATTATACCTCACTGGGGGCAAAGTGCAATGGCCGATGCGGGCTACCACTTATCTGAGGCTCTGCCACTCACATCTTCTCCCCTCATACTGTTGAGGATCTGAGCCTGCATCTCGCTCAGCTGACTCTGAGGAGGCTCGGCAGGGGCTTCAAGCACGCCTACTTCTAGCTTTGGTATGGGCGCGGTCCGGTTAAGCAATTCTTCATCGACTGCCTCGGGAGAGCGGTCCATGTCGTTGAGGATGGTGGTGAGCCGCTGCAGCCCAAACAAGTTCCTGGTGATTTCTGAGTGCATGGCATTGGAGCTGGCTCCGAAGACGAGAGCGGTCCAGAACTTGACTTCGATCTCCTCGGCCAGGTTGCCCCAGGCCATGGCGGTCAGCTTGTCGATGA
>DASQFV010000193.1:0-2530 GCA_035632975.1 Nitrospiraceae bacterium | reverse complement strand
TCCACAATACAACAGAATGGCCTCCTCCTTATTGGGAATACGCGTTTCCACATCGCGCTCGATTATCCCTTTTCCCAGATGACGGGCGCCTTTCGCATGATCCTTCGCAAATTCGTGGTCCTCGCGCACATCGAGAAAGTGCAGCACCTCACTCCGATCGAGCATGGCCTTAGCCTGTGCCACTGTACATTCCTTGACCCGTGCTCGTGCCGCATCGACCAACTTGAGAAAACCAGGATTATGTTTCATCCTACCTCCGTTTCCTGTCCTGCTTCAAAATAAGACCGTTTGTTCGACCTCCGGCCTGCGAAAGGTGGCAGAAACCGTCTCGTCACGCAGCACTGACAATCCTGCCTTGCGTCTGGAGACCTCGAATAGCTGTTCGATCATGGCCCGATAGGGGCCTGCCCCGCGGTGGCGTTCAAAGAAGGCCCCCTCGCTGATCGCACCACCGCGCACGTCCCGAATTCGATTCGTAATCTTGGCGATTCGATCTGGAAATGCCGCCGCCATTCGCTCCATGAACACCGGCTCCACAGGGCCAGACAGGCGCAGCAGCGTCGCCATCGCCTCGACCGCCCCGGCTTGTTTCGCTCGGGCCAACAGATCAGGCACATCCTCATCGTTGAGACCGGGAATGATGGGAGAAAGCGAGATGCCGGTGGGAATCCCGGCGTTCGTCAAGGTCGCCATCGCCTCGAATCGTTTCCGGCTGGAAGGCGCATGAGGTTCGACCTTGCGTGCTACCTCATCGTCTGAAAACGGTATGCTGAAATACACACGAACCGACGCCTCCTGATGCAACCGACGCAGCAGGTCCAGATCGCGCAGCACCAACACCCCTTTCGTGATAATCCCGACCGGATTCCGATACTCGGCACAGACTTCCAGGCAGGCCCGCGTCAACTCCAGCGAGGCTTCCAGCGGCTGGTAACAATCGGTGTTCCCCGAGAACAGGATCAATTCGCCCTTCCACGAAGGTTTCTCGAACGTCCGGCGGAGCAAAGTCGCGGCCTCCCGCTTCACGATAATCTTGGACTCGAAGTCAGTCCCGGCACCGAATCCCCAGTACTCATGCGTTGGTCTAGCGTAACAATAGGCGCAGGCGTGAAAGCAGCCACGATACGGGTTCAGGCTCCATCGAAACGGCAAATCGGGACTCTCATTCCGACTGAGAATGTCACGGGTCGCATCCTCAAACATCTGCAGCCGCACATGGGGAGCAGGCTCCAAGAGAGCACGGTGCTGTGATTCAAACGGATTAGGTGGATTCATCACCGTGCGCATCGGGATATGGTCCTCGATCCGCCCGCTCTTGTCAACGGGACGAAACTCGCCTTCCAAGGCGGAATATCACGGCCCGATTGATTGACTAACCCCTACCCCGATGCTAAATTCCAGCCGCTTTCTCGGACTACACGACTATGTACGATCTACGCTATTTACGCGACAATTTGGATGCCATACGGGAACAGCTTGGCCCCCGCGGCGCCGACGTCCCTTGGGAGAGACTCCGCACGCTGATCGAACACCGTCGCACCTTGACCGGCCAAGTCGAGCAACTTCGCTCCGAACTAAACAAGGGATCGGAGGAGATCGCCAAGCTGAAGCGAGAGAAACAGCCGGCGGATGCCTCCATGGGTGCCATGAAGGTCGTCGGCGAACAGATTAAGAAGATTGACGACGAACTACGGGGTATCGAAGAGACCCTGACCGATCTGAATCTCCGCATCCCGAATCTTCCGCATGTTTCTGTTCCCGTCGAAAAAGATTCTAGTGGCAACAGAGAAGAAAGACGGTGGGGATCCCCGCCCGCGTTGACCGCACCAGCCAAGAGCCATTGGGATCTCGGCGAAGCGCTTGGCATTCTGGATTTCGACCGTGCCGCGAAAGTCTCCGGCGCACGATTTGCGGTCCTGACGGGGGCCGGGGCGCGACTCGAACGGGCCCTCATTAACTATATGCTCGATCTTCACACGACACAGCATGGTTATCGGGAAGTTCTGCCGCCCCTCCTCGTCAATCGGTCGAGCATGACCGCAACTGGTCAGTTACCCAAGTTCGAAGAAGATCTCTTTCGCCTGCGAGACGAAGACTATTTCTTGATTCCGACGGCAGAAGTGCCGGTGACCAATCTCCACCGTGACGAAACGCTCAAGGAGAGTGCGCTACCGATTAGGTATGCGGCCTCTACCCCGTGTTTTCGCCGTGAGGCAGGATCCTATGGAAAAGACACCAGAGGGCTCATTCGTCTCCATCAATTCAACAAAGTGGAGTTGGTCGCGTTTGCAAAACCTGAACAGTCGTACGAGGAACTGGAGCGGTTGACCGGCCATGCCGAAGCGATCTTGCAGGGATTAGGACTTCATTACCGAGTCGTCACCCTCTGTACCAGCGACATGGGATTCTCCGCGACGAAGACATACGACATAGAAGTCTGGCTTCCTTCCCAGAAGCACTATCGGGAGATCTCCTCCTGCAGCAACTTTGAGGGATTTCAAGCCAGGCGAGCCAGTATTCGATATAAGGG
>DASQFV010000192.1:0-10109 GCA_035632975.1 Nitrospiraceae bacterium | reverse complement strand
GAAGCTGGACCAACTTCGAGGGGACCTGAGTGAACGGATCACACGCGTGGCCGACCGGCGATTTATCGCTCATCATCCGGCCTGGCCATACTTCGCGAGGCGCTTTGGATTTCAGATTGTCGGAACGATCCAACCCCAATCCGGCAGCGAGCCATCGGCGCTCCACCTTCACGGCCTCATAGCGAAGATCAAAAAAGACCGGATCAGAGTCGTGGTCTCGGAAATTCAGCTGAGCCAAAAGACGCCCGAGCTGTTGGCCAAGGAGACCGGCGCGCGCGTGGTGGTACTCACCACTCTCACGGGAGGCCTCCCACACACAGAAACCTATCTCGACATGCTCCGTTATAATGTGCTCCAATTGGCCAACGCACTGGATGCGGGCTAGCGGCTGATCGGCATCGGTTTCAGCGGCTTGGATTGAGAGGAGCTCTCACCGACATGGCAAGTCAATCGTCTCCTATCATTCACTTCGATCATGCCACCTTTGGATTCCCTGGAGTGGTTGCACTGGATGATATCTCGCTCGAGATTCAATCCGGCGAGTTCGTCGGGGTTATCGGGCCCAACGGGTCCGGAAAGACGACTCTCTGCCGCGCAGTTCTCGGTTTGATGGCTCCGCTGAAGGGCCACCTCAAAATTTTCGATTGTGCCTGTGATGAGCTACGCTGTCACCACCGGGCCAGGATCGGCTACCTGCCTCAGAAGGGAGTGGTCGATCGTAACTTTCCCGTCACGGTACTGGAAACCGTCATGATGGGACGGTACGGCACATTAGGTCTGTTCGCGCGGCCAGCAGGGAAGGATCGCAAGATCGCGCTGGACGCCCTGGCTCATGTGGGGATGGAGGGGCATCGAGACAGCGCGCTGGGCCACCTCTCTGGAGGACAACAACAGCGGGTTTTCATCGCCAGAGCGTTGGCCCAGCAACCAGATGTGTTGTTGCTCGACGAGCCGACGACTGGACTGGATATCACGACGCAACACAATGTCGTCGAGTTGGTGCAGCATCTGCACGAAGAGTTGAGCTTGACAGTACTCTTGATCACGCATGACATCAATATGATCCGTTCACGGGTGGACCGGCTCGTGCTCCTCAAGACCCGCCTCTACGCCGCAGGGCCGCCTGCCGATGTCCTGAAGCCGGACATCCTCAGCCAGGTCTACGGGAAAGACCTGGTTATTACAGAAAAAGGCCTCGTCATCGTCGAGGACTACCACCACCACCATTGACCATTCCGTACGATGCTTGAACTATTCACGTACGATTTCATGCAACGTTCGCTTCTGGCTGCGGCGTTGGTTGGCGCCCTGTGTTCGACGATCGGTGTCTTCGTCGTGCTACGAGGGCTGGCGTTTATGGGAGCCGGCACGGCACATGCCGCGTTTGCCGGAGTCGCGCTCGGATACCTCATGGGCTGGCCGCCGCTGCTTATGGCCATTCTCTTTGGCCTCGCCACGGTCTGGATCACGGGATGGGTGGAAGAAAAAGGCCGGATGAAGCTGGATGTCTCCATCGGCATTCTCTACACCGCCACCATGGCCCTGGCGATCCTCTTCATCGGCCTGATGAAGACCTATAACGCCGAGGTCTATGGCTACCTCTTCGGAAATGTGCTTGCAGTGACCAGCGAGGAACTGCGTACGATTGCTGGATTGAGCATCGTCGTCATCGGTGCGATTGTGCTCTTCTCGAAAGAACTGTACTTTATCGCCTTCGACCAAGAAATGGCGGAAGCCTCCGGAGTGCCGGCCCGGCGCATATTTTTCCTCTTGCTGACCCTGGTCGCGCTCACGGTGGTGATATCACTCAAGACCGTCGGCGCGATCCTTGTCTTCGCAATGATCCTGATTCCAGCTTCCACCGCCTACCAACTGACGCATAGTCTCTCGACGCTGACCTGGTATTCGGTCCTCATCGGAATCACCTGCTCAGTCGGGGGAGTACTCATCTCCTCTTACTGGGATATCCCCTCCGGCCCTGCCATTGTGCTGCTCGCCACGCTGTTCTTTTTTGCGTCGGTGGTTCTCTCCCCCAAGAGGCAGCACCGAGCCCTTGCAAGCAGCTAAGAAAGCCGCCCTGCGGAGTTCACGCCGGCATCACCATAGGTAGTAGAAGCGAAAGACGCTCTGGCTTGAAGAAGAGAGGCTATTCCTGTCGGCCTTGTTTGGATCGGCTCCAGACCATCCCTGTCTGTTCCTTTGAACTGAAACCAAGCTTTTCGTAAAAGCCCGGCATGCGGGTGCAGAGCCAGAAGAGTTCGACTTTCTTGAGGCGAGGGTGGTTCAAGATGCGCTGGACGATATCGCTGCCGATACCCTGGTCCTGGTAGGCCTTATCGACGATCACATCCCAGATGGTTGCTCGGTAGACATAGTCCGTCAATACCCGACCAAATCCGATCAGCACGTCACCGTCCCAGGCCATCACGGCCACATCGGTGTGGCGCAGCATCTCACGTGCGTCCTCAAGGGTCCGTCCTTTGGCCCAAGGCGCTTGCTGGAAGAGGCGGACGAGCTTGGCTGGGTCGAGGTCCTTCTTCTCGGCGAAGATGATGGCGGGCTTGAGGGTTGGAGGCATCTTGTACTAGATTATCTCCCGGTGACAGCAACTAAGTTCACGCGGAGTGTACGAGGAACATCATGGCAACGCAAGTCCGAACCTGTCCTAGGTGCGCGCAGCTGATGTGGCTGAAAGAAGACCAGTACGAAAAGCTGGATGAGGAAACTATCCGCGGAAAGTGTCCTCAATGCGGAGAGACGGTTCGCTTCAAGCTCGTATCACAAGGCGAAAACGCCGCCGGCCCTAAAATGGGCCATTGACCGCTTCGTGGAGTGCTGAGTGCTGAGTCCCTGGGTCCTGAGTTGAGGCCAAACTCAGAACTCTAGTCACATTCCCCGTCCTGCGCCGTCCAGTTCCGGCTTGTTGCCGGGTAGAATCTTATTCAGGGCAGATCGATACTCGCCTGTGCGCTTCTCATCGATCCGTCCGATTTCGATTTCTTTATCTCGCTGCATCCGTTCCAGATGATCGAGCACCGAGAGGAGCGGCTGGACGGAGCCGAGCAATCGACCAACCTCGAAGGCTTCCAGCGATTCCACAAATAATTCGTTCAGGCCTCTATAGGGAGTCCCGGCGCTCTGGCTCCGGAACCGAGAGACGATCTCCTCATACTCCTCGACCGCTTCAAACTTGGGCTTCACACCGGTTGGCACCGCCGACAGATGCACAATCGGCGGCAATTTGGCGGCATAAATTTTCAGCTGAGCAACCAATCCACCCATCGCGTCCAGCACATCGGCAGTCTGCATGAACTCATCCTTCAAGGCGGCATTGCCTACGCCAAGCTGAGGGGCCTGTCAAGATTTTCGGGCACCGTGAGGAGGCGTGAGACCATCAAGCGCCTGAACTACCTGCTCCATATCGGATGGAAAAGGCTTTGCATACTCCCGAAACTCACCGGTAGAAGGGTGATGGAAACCTAGAGTCCTCGCATGCAGCATCACGCGTGGGATCTCGACACCTTCTACCATGCAGACTTTCCTCCCTCCATAGGTCTGATCTCCCAGAATTGGATGGCCCAGGGATGCCAGATGGACACGGAGCTGGTGAGTCCGGCCTGTGCGTGGATACAAGAGCACATGGGCAGCAAGTTTGCCGAAGCGATGGTCGACCTTGTATTCCGTCACGGATTCCTTGGGTCGCGCCGTGTGGGCAGAGAACTTTTTCCGTTCCTTCCTGTCACGGCCAATCGCCAGCTCGATCAACCCATGTCCTTTTTTCGGCACGCCTGAGATAAGAGCTTCGTACACCCGCGTGATCGTGTGCTGTTTGAATTGAGCCGAAAGAGCACGATGGGCTTCGTCTGTCTTGGCGATCACCATCACGCCAGAGGTATCCTTATCCAGCCGATGGACCAGCCCTGGTCGTTCTTTGCCACCGATCGTCGATACCGTGCCGCCGGAGGTCTGAAAATGGTGGAGGAGGGCATTGACCAGCGTCCCGGCCCAATGACCCGGAGCAGGATGAACCACCAAGCCGGCCGGCTTATTTAAGAGCAGCAATACATCATCCTCGTGGAGAATCTCGAGTGGAATCGACTCGCCTTTGAGCTCCAGCGGCTCTGCTTTCGGAATGTCAAAGGCGATCGTGTCGCCAGGTTTGATCTTTTGACTGGGCTTGACCACCTGACCATTGATCCGCACACGCCCTTGCCCAATCAACCGTTGCAAGGCTGACCGCGATAACTTGGGCTCCCGATTGACCAGAAATATATCCAGCCGCTTTGGCAGCTCACCGGCCGTCACCACAAACTCGGTCACCATAGACGAATCGCTCTCTCTAGCCCGGACTATTCATGAATACCTGCTACGTCGTCCGATCCTCTCGCCCGGCGGGGCTTTTCTCGTTCGGCCTCCTCGACGGACTGCCAGTACGCCTGCGTCGGTCTTACTTGCGAGAAGCCCCGGCGGGCTTCGGTCTCGAACGCCTCGCGACGGCATTCACAAATAATCCGGGCTAATACGTTCAGGCACGCTACTGCAGCGCAAGGCTCAATTGCAATCGGAAGCCTATCTAGTCGCGGGGTGTCTACCTGGCTTCTTTGGCTCGCCCCGTGGGTTTGCCGGGTCCGGCCAACAAGACAGACCGGCTCCGCCCCCTTGATTAGCCGCGGGAGTTTTGAGAAAATATGGCCCACGCCATGACCCACCACGCGACACAGGATGAGACGAGGGCAGGGCGGCACCGCCGATGGACGTGGTGTGCCGCCGGACTGTTATTCTTCCTCGCCGGCTGCTCGATCCTTTCGGTCTATCGCTATGCGGACTGGTACATTCTCTGGCAAGCCGATCACTACCTCAATCTCACCTCAGATCAACGCCACGACTTGGCCCAGCGGCTCACGCCATTGCTGGCCCGGCACCGGCACGAAGCCATCCCGCAGTACGAAGCCTTTCTCCTGCAGATCCGGCAACGACTCGAACGGGGACTCACGAACCAGGACCTCGACTGGGTCTATGCCACCTACGATCGTCTGCGCACCGACCTCTTCGACCGGGTCATCGCCGATGGCGGCGTGGTCCTCGCCTCGGTCGATTCCCGCCAGGTGCGCAACCTCGAATCAGCGTTGCAGAAGGACAACGCCAGAGCCGCGCGGCTCATGCAAGCCCCTGCACCGGAGCGGCTCAAAAAGCGGGCGAACGCCACCATCGACGGGCTGGAAGACTGGCTTGGGCCCCTGTCCAAAGACCAAGAGGCCCAGATCCGAGAATGGAGCCTTGCGCTCCCCGATACCCAACAGTTCTGGGCCACATACCAACAACAGCGCCAACAGGAACTTCTGGTTCTCCTCCGTCAACCACGCACGCCCGAAAGCGTCGCCCGTGAATTGCGTGCCTTGCTCGTCTTCTATCCGGACCCTACAGCCCCTCAGGCCTATCAAGACACCGTTCACCAGATGCGCACCGCTGTCAAAACCATGGCCCTCGCCATCGATCAGCAAGTCACTCCCGACCAGCGCCATCACGCCATGACCAAGCTCCAGCGGCTCATCGACCAGCTCCACGACTTACAAGCCGAGTAGCCTCTCCAACTCACGTCACGCTTGTTTTCTTGGTTTCTCTGGTCTGTCTTGTTTATTTGGTTTCTCTGGTTTGTGTGGTTTTTTCGGTTTGATGAACGAAACAAGCCAGATAGACCAGACCAACTCACCCCGTCGCGCATTTTCCGGCTCCCCCGCTCGGCTCGCCATTCTATCGCGTCAACGTTCACTCTCACTTCCCTCTAACCGACTATAAATACAACCATTTTACAATCGCATCTGTTGATTTTCATGAAAGAAAACGGTATCTCCGTACAACCTTTTGGACGGGCGTACATCACGGGGAGGGAGTATGAGCGTGCTGGTACCTCGCGAACGAATTGAACAGACGATCCTTGTCATCCGTGGTCATCGAGTCATGCTGGATGCGGATTTAGCAGAGCTTTACGGGGTAGAGACAAAAGCATTCAATCGTGCAGTGACAAGGAACATGGAACGGTTCCCAGATGACTTCATGTTTAGACCCCCCAAAAAGGAGTATGAAGATTTGAGGTGCCATTTTGGCACCTCAAGATGGGGTGGTCGCCGATACCTGCCCTATGTATTCACCGAACAGGTCGTGAGGGGCTAGCGAAAGCCGAACGGATCTGGCATCATGGGGCCATGCCAAAGCCAAAAGCCCAGAAGCAGTCAAACAAGAATCCCACCGATCCCAACCTGCTAGCCCGATCCGAGGGAAAAGCGACGATCGGTTCAGCCATCGCCCCCAAGAAGCCACTCAACAAACAACCTCGCACTCGAAAATCTAAGCACTAGCGTTCATCCCTCCCTATGGGGTCTTCATGCGGATTGAAGACTATGCCCTCATCGGCGATACCCAGACTGCCGCCCTAGTTGGGCGGAACGGCTCGATTGACTGGCTTTGCCTGCCGCGCTTCGACTCCGGCGCTTGTTTCGCCTCCCTTCTTGGCGATCGGCAGCATGGCTGCTGGCAGGTCAGTCCTGACGCGGAGGTGCGACGGACGCGTCGGCACTATCGGCAGTCCACGTTAATCTTAGAGACGGAATTTGAGACCGATGACGGCGCGGTGCGGCTCGTGGATTTTATGCCGCCGCGCAAAGGGCATCCTGTCGTCGTACGGATTGTCGAGGGGCTTTCCGGCCAGGTGCGGATGCGGATGGACCTTGTGATCCGTTTGGACTATGGGTCCGTGATTCCGTGGGTCCGCACTCGCGAAGGCGTCCTCTCTGCGGTCGGCGGTCCTGATGCGCTCTATCTCCATACCCCAGTCGAAACACGGGGCGAGCAGCTGTCCACTGTGGCCGACTTTCAAGTTTCAAAAGGACAGCGCGTCCCCTTTGTGCTGATCTGGCATCCTTCGCATGAACCGGCACCTGAGCCCCTCGATCCGGAAAGGGTGTTGCAAGAGACTGAGGCCTGGTGGCTGGATTGGGCGAGCCACTGCACCTATGAGGGCGAGTGGCGTGAACAAGTGCTGCGCTCGCTCATCACGCTGAAGGCACTAACCTACGCGCCCACTGGCGGCATTGTGGCAGCGCCGACCACCTCGCTCCCTGAAGCGATTGGCGGAGTGCGCAACTGGGACTATCGCTTTTGCTGGCTGCGTGATGCCACCTTCACCCTCTATTCGCTGATGGCCGCAGGGTACAAGGAAGAGGCTTGCAGCTGGCGGGATTGGCTGCTTCGAGCGGTCGCGGGTGACCCGGCAAACCTTCAGACTATGTATGGGCCAGGAGGCGAGCGTCGTCTGACAGAAATTCAGCTTCCGTGGCTTCCAGGCTATGAAGCATCCTCTCCGGTTCGGATCGGCAACGCGGCTGTGCGCCAGTTTCAGCTTGACGTGTACGGGGAAGTGATGGACACGCTGCACCAGGCCCGCCGCGTCGGTATTGATACGGATGAATCTTCCTGGGCATTGGAACAACGGCTGCTCGAGTTTCTCGAAACTGGATGGAAGCAGCCGGACGAAGGCATCTGGGAGGTGCGGGGCTCCCGACAGCATTTTACACATTCCAAAGTGATGGCGTGGGTCGCAGCGGACCGTGCGGTCAAGGGGGTGGAGAACTTCGCCTTGTCGGGGGACGTGGATCGCTGGAAGCGACTGCGGGAGGAGATTCATAGGGAGGTCTGCGAGAAGGGGTATGATCCGGAACATCGAACCTTTACTCAGTACTATGGTTCAAAGGAGCTCGACGCAAGCCTTCTCATGATTCCGCTCGTGGGCTTCCTTCCACCCGAAGATCGACGCATACGGGGAACCGTGGAGGCGATCGAACGCGAACTGTGTGAGGACGGATTTGTGCGTCGGTATCAGACAAGAACCTCACGTGGTGTGGATGGTCTTCCTCCGGGGGAGGGCGCCTTTCTCGCCTGCACCTTCTGGCTGGCAGATAATTATTGGCTCCTCGGCCGTCATCAGGAAGC
Source organism: Nitrospiraceae bacterium (assembly GCA_035632975.1). Taxonomy (GTDB): domain Bacteria; phylum Nitrospirota; class Nitrospiria; order Nitrospirales; family Nitrospiraceae; genus Palsa-1315. The sequence goes on along the minus strand of DASQFV010000192.1, from coordinate 2,123 downwards.
GCGACAGTTATTCGAACGTCTCCTGGCCCTCTGTAATGACGTGGGGTTGTTGTCCGAGGAATATGATCCGCACGCAAAACGTCTGCTCGGCAATTTTCCGCAAGCTTTTTCACATGTCTCCTTGGTCAATACCGCTCACAACCTTTCCGTTGGCATAGGGCCGGCTTCTCACCGCAAGAGTTGTTGACCCTCCTCTCTTCCCGCCCTCTGCCCCACAGACCAGATAGACCAGATGGACCCCCTCAGCCCTTCTCCTACATCTCAGTACTGGATCAGACAACTCAGAACCCAGAACTCATAACTTCCCCAAACGGGCAGGGTGCTTTCTCGCGGGGGAAGGGGTATCCTGGGCGGCAACGAGACATCGGAGTCCCAGAGGACGCAGCCCTCTGAGCGATCGCATGAAGAACAACACAACGAGGCGAGGCATGAAGATCCACACCGCAACAGCCGGGATGCTGTGTCTCGCCAGCCTCACCACCGGCGCCTGTGTAACGCGGAGCACCTACGCCGTCGCCGTCGCCGATCTCGAAGCGACGAAAGCCGAACTCGCCAGCACCAGCATCCAATCGCAGGTGCTCACCGAACAAGTCACCCAACTCCAACAACTCAAGATCGACCTCGCAAGCCAAATGGAGGCCGCCTCGTCGGCACTCCAGCAAGCCAAGCAGCAGATGGAAGCCGAGCACACCGCCTCGCAAAAACGGCTGAGCAAACTCCACCGCATGATCAGTCAGCTGACCGCCCAACAGAACAGCCTGCGGTACGCCCTCAAACGTGCGAACGAAGAGCAGCCCGCGCTGCAATCAATCGTTGAAAAGTATACGTCCAAATTGGGTAAGGCAGACGGACCCAGAGCGCCACTATCCACTCCGCCGGTCGAACGCACCAACCAACCGGCCGAGACAGCCCTTGCCCCACCAGCAGAAGTTGCAGCTCAAACAGATCCCGCTCCCAAGCCGACAGTGACGACACCGGCAGCACCCGCAGATCCGACCGCTGCAAACCCGAAGCCGCAGCCGGCGAACAAGCAGACCTCCAAACCAGTCGAAGATGACTGGCTGTCTATGCTCAAGGGATGGGCCATCTCCCTCTGGCGATCGATCTTTTCTCCAGCAGGATGATGGGAAATCCCGCTAGCAGCGATCAGCTGGTTCATTTGGTTTCTTTGGTCTATCTGGTTCCCTTGGGCGATAAACCAGACAGACCAGATGAACTAGACAAACCAGACAAACACTCCCCGTCGCGCTCTTCTCGCCCTCTGCCCCTCGCCCCCTGCCGCTAACCATTCCTATAAGCTATATGCCCTCAGCTATACGCTCTTGACTCTCAGGCTATCTGTTCTTTACTGCTGCGGTTGACACCCTAACCCCATCATAATGCTTCCATTGTTGTCTTCCGTTCGTTGATTTTGCACAGTGAACAGGGTATCTATTTGCGGCCTCGTGGTGGATTGAGCATAGCGGGGATGAAACATGAGCGCGCTGGTACCTCGCGAACGAATTGAACAGACAATCCTCGTCATCCGTGGTCATAACGTGATGCTGGATAGCGACTTGGCTCAGCTATACGGTGTCACAGTGGGAAGATTGAACGAAGCCGTCAAACGAAATGAGGATCGCTTTCCCAGTGATTTCATGTTCCAGCTGACGAAACCGGAGTTTGAACACTTGAAATCGCAAATTGCGATATCAAGTTCGACGTGGGGAGGCAGAAGGCATGCGCCCTATGCCTTTACCGAACAGGGTGTGGCAATGTTATCCAGCGTGTTGCGAAGCAAGCGCGCCATCGAGGTGAACATTGCCATTATGCGAACGTTTGTTCGGCTTCGAGAGATGATCGCCTCGAACAAGGGGCTTGCCCGACGCCTCAATGAGCTGGAGAAGAAGTATGATGGCCAGTTCCGTGTCGTCTTCGAAGCCATTCGTGGACTCATGGCAGAACCAGCGCCAAAATCCCGCCGCATTGGATTCAAGACCTGAGGGAAGCCCCTCAGTCCTCGTCTCTCTTATCTATTTGGTTCTTCTGGTTCATCTGGTTCATTGAGTTTCTTTGGTTTGTTTGGTTCATTTGGTTCGATGGCCGAAAGAAACGAGATAAACCAGACAGACCAGATCAACCAG
>DASQFV010000191.1:0-18981 GCA_035632975.1 Nitrospiraceae bacterium | reverse complement strand
CTGGCGCCTGTCCGACGACACCCAATATATCACTCGCCAAGTGGAGCATCGCACGCATCCTGTACTCGCCGCACTGTCTGCGGCGGGTGCCGCGATGCTCCCGCACGTATCCCGCGCCCTGTTTCCCTCCAAATTCCGTTCAATTTTGTTCGTCATCGAAGTCCTTGAAGGCTCCCCCTACCAAAGAAAGAGTCCATTCCATCGCATGTAGACTGGGTTTCCCACCTCCGCTTGTGCTATTCACATCTTCATTCTCAGAGGCGTGCCCCGAGTCGCTTGCAGCAGCAGAATAGGGGCTGGTGTGTATGGATACCTAGATGCCGCAGAGTGAGCCAATCACCATCCTGATTATCAGCGAACACGCTGAATCCATTAAACTCATCACCGTCAGTCTGCGTGGCTTCTTTCCTGGCTGCCGCGTGGACGTCGCCTATTCCGCCGAAGAAGCCCGTGCATGGACGTCGTCGCACGAATGGACCCTCATCCTCATCGACGAACAGTGCCTCGCCGGGGACTACACCTCCCTACCCAGCGAGTTCAAACGCCGCGCACCGTACACAGCGAGTATTCTGCACAGCGACCGCACCGATTCAGCCTCAGCACTTCAGGCACTCCAAGCCGACGTTGATTTTTTCCTCTCGAAGAAATCTCCGTCCTTTCTCACGGAACTCCTGTTCTGTGCCAAGGAGGCCATCGAGAAACATCACCTGAGAGTGGCCCTGGACCACGAGCACGAACGCCATCGTCGGCTCATCGAATCACTCAGCGACATCGCCTACGAACTGGATGCCAGCGGCTTTTTTGTGACGGTCAGTCCTGGCATCGTCACGCTATTAGGCTACTCCCCCGACGAACTCATCGGATTGCCCTATACCATCCTCGTTCCTCCCGGCCAGGAATCGGTGGCTCGGTATCGCTTCAACGAACGCCGCTCCCGAGCGCGAGGCACCAGCCGCCTTGAATTGACCTTGCGAAGAAAACCCACTCAGGACAACAAGTCGCTGACTATTACGGCGGAGGTCAGCGCCAGAGGACTCTATGACACCCTTCGCCGATTTCTCGGGACGGTGGGACTGATCCGAGACCTTTCCCAACCCAAACAACAAGACACTACGATTCATCAACTTCGCCAGCAACTCCGGCATAGTGATGCACTACTCGCGCTGGTCCAGCGAGTCACGTTGCTGTCCCAACAGTTGCACGACCCTCTGGCCTCACTGTTGACACAGTCCCAGCAACTCCTCACCACGATTCGCAACGCAGGTCTGGACGACCAGGCCGAAACACTCGCCCGCCACGCTGCAGAAGCGACGAAACTCGGAGCACAGCTGGCGAAGGCCTTCCGCGAGAGAGCGGAAGGCGCCTTAGGACACACGATCAACAACGTCTTTGACGACATTCTCATTTCCACGACCCCGGCAATCGTGGATGGTGCGGGCATCATACGGCAGTTCTCCTCGCACCTTCCCCCCCTTGCCGGCGATCACGAACAGGTCACGAAGCTCGTTCAGCATCTCCTGAACTACGCGCAGACCTATTTGCTGACGGTCGGCCGTGCGCATCGACTCACCGTGAGTACGCGCGCAGTGGGGCCTTCCTCCATCTCAGAAGACGCTCCTGCCCTCTTCCCTCTCGCCCCGCCTGCCGAAGTCGAAGTCGAGCTGCTCGAATCTGACATAGTGTGGTCGGTTGCATCTCCGGCTACTTCACTCCCGTCCGTTGATCTCCTCGAGTCGTATGAACTCGTCCGCCGATTGGATGGCACCTTGGATTTGTCGGCCCCGATGCAGGGGCCCCTTCGTATGATCCTCCGGCTGCCGGTTGCCTCCAGCGCCCCCCTCGAGATACTCCCGCTGCCGATAGCCGACTCTGCTGTCCCACCCGCACTCACGCCTGAAATGAAAAGCGCCAAGAGGGCACTGGCTCCAGCAGCCGATTCCGACAGACCACCACAGGAACGGCGCCACTCACCTCGAATTCTAACCACCCTGCCCGCCGCAATCACCGTCGGGTCAGCGACGTGGAATGGCACCATTTCCAACCTCAGCCTCGGAGGGACGTGCGTGACGCTCCCCGGCGACTTCCCCACCGTCCCGCTGCAAGACGCTTATGTCATAGTCAGGACGGCGGTGGGCATTCTCGAGTTGCAAGGTAGGGCACAGGAGCGCTCAGTCTCACTCCAAGCCAACACACCGGCCTCTCAGTTGATTGTGACGTTTGAGCCTCCCAAGCGAGAAGAGGGCGCCGTGCTGGCCTCGTTGGTGCAGGCTGCGCAGGAACAGACTGTACCCTTCTCCCTTGAAGTGCTGCTTGCGGAAGAACCACAGGGCAATCTGACTGCCAGCAATCCCTTCGTACCAGGCGAGCGACAAGATTACGATCCGCGCGAGGCTGTCCGCGTGACCTTGCAGCTCCCAGTCCGGCTTGATGTCACAGATCCTGCCGGAAGAAGTTACCGCCTCGAAGCGCTAACCACCAACCTCAGCCGAGACGGTGCTTGTCTTCACCTCAACGCTCGCCCTGAACTCCTACATGGAATTGCCACGCTGCATTTCGCCGCCACCCAGACCCAGAAACACCCCGGGACCCATGAGCCGGGCGCGCCGGACGCTGCACTGCCCGCTCGGATGATCTGGTCGACTCTGGACCCTGCAGCGCCCAACGAATTTCGTCACCAAGGCTCCGACTCCGCCCTTCGGGTCGGGCTCCGCTTTCAGGGTCTCACACCCTACGCTGCGCGTGAAGTGAACCGTGTCGTCCGACAACATCTGACGTCCCCGGACGAATCGGAATCCTCCTCACAGCAGGCATCGGTCGTCAGTATTCCACGAGAGTGTCGAAATCCACGCGGCCAGACGATCATGATCGCTGACGATCATCTTCGCCAGTCGCTTGCACCGAACACACCGGTCGTCATCATTGCTCCCGGTTATGGCCAGACCGCGTTGGATGCCAGTACCTTGTCGTACTACCTGGCGCATCACCGGCTCCGCGTCCTGCGTTACGACCACACCAACCATGTGGGGCTGAGCGACGGCGAGCTACAACAGACGACCTTGCGGAGTATGCAAGCCGACCTCCTTAAAGTGGCGGAGTTTGTGCAACATACGTGGCCGACCGCTCCCCTCATTGTCATGGCGAGCGACATGGCCGCACGCGTCGCCCTCAAAATGGCGGTGCAATCCGGTCCCCTCGACCTGCTTCTCCTAATCAATCCTGTCGTCGATATTCAAGCCATGCTCATGACTGTCCATGGTCATGATCTCGTGGCCGACCACCGATACGGACTCCGACGCGGCATCGCGAATCTGCTCGGGCTCAACGTCAATGTCGATCGCTTTGTCGGCGATATCGTCGCAGGCCACTTTACTGACCTGGCTTCCACGATTGCAGATCTGCGCCTCCTTCGCTCTCCGTCAGCCATTCTCACGATTTCCAGCAGCCCACTCGGGCCATTGCCTCCGGCTGACCTCCCGCAGGCGTTTCTCACCGCGCTGGGGGCCCATACCCGTTTGGCGACAGTCCCCGCACCGCTGCTCGACCAGAATCTCCCGCTCAACGAACAACACCCACCGGCTTTCCAGAAGATCCTGGAGCAGATCGCCGCAACCGTCTCGCTACCAACCATTCCAGCTGAATTCTGGGCACCGACCCGTCGCATGCTGGCCCGTCAACAGCGCCTCGAGATGGAGCGCACCCGACTTCACCACAATCTCTCGCAAATCGCGCGTGAGGCCTTGAGGGTCGCGCACCTAGAGCTTTCCCAACTTGGAAACCTCCATGAGCACTGGAAGCTCTTGGACGATCTCTACCGGCTGCTCAGCCCACTCAATCCTGGCTCCATGCTTGTGGACGTGGGAGTCGGCCACGGCGATTTTGTCCGAGCCACGATGGTCAACCAGGCCTACCGCTCGCGACAGCGTGGGTGGAATCCGGAGCGTCCCGTTCAGTTGATCGGCTTGGAACATTCTCAAGACTCGCTGACGCAGGCTCGACAGAGTCTTCGTGCCATGCATCGGGAACTCGACAGCGACTTCGGAGGCACCCTCACCATCAACCCCCCTCTGACCACCGAATGGATCCAAGCGGATTGGACCCAGAGCCTTCCGTTCAAAGACCTTTCCCTCCACCGCATCGTCTGCAATCTGTCACTCCCGTTCGTCCCCTCTCCACTGGTGACGATTCGGGAGCTGTACCGCATGCTCCATCCGCAGGGCCGCCTGGTCCTCACGGTTTTCCACCCCGACACTGATCTCTCGGTGCTCTATCGCCAGCATCTCCGGAGAGCGAATCAGGATGAATTCAGTCCACAAGCCCAGATCGTCCTACACTATCTTGGGCGACTCCGAGAGGCTATCCGGTATGGATTGCTGCACACCTTCGACCGCTCCTCGCTGACCTCTTTCCTCCAGCAAGCCGGCATCCTCACATCCCGCATCCTTCCCGCGCTCGATGGGCATGCCCTCTTCGCCGTCATCGAAAAAAATCAATCCTCTAGCTGAACGTGTCCGAGCCGTGTATACTCCCACTCGTACATCTTTGAACACATAAACGTTTCATGCTCAATCTGCGTTGACGCTGGCAGGTCACATGGCATCCCCGCGTTCCCAGTTCGTTATGACATCACGCCCATCGAATACCGCCATCGTGGCGCCATCCTCCAGCGAGCTACTGAACATCGTCACGCGGTTTGCGGGCGACCTGGGAACGATGACCGACCTGACGACACTCGGGAATCGCATTATCCAAGAACTCTGTCGCGCAGGTGCCACGACCCATGGGACACTGTTCCTGTTGGATCGCGAGCACGAATGCTATCGCCGCACCAGCATGGTTGGCCCGGTCACCCCCACGCTTATTCCACCGACGCTGGCCGTGGACCATCCTCTGCCCCACCACCTACTCGTAACCAACCGGATCATGACGCAGGCCGACTCGGCTGTAGACCTCAAAGAAACTGACTCAGAACCCGGCGCACGCGCAGCCATGGAATCCATGCAGGCCACACGCATCGTGCCACACATCAATAAAGGCCGTCTAATCGCCTTCTCACTGCTCGGCGCGGCAATACCTACAGATGGAGAAAATGCGCTGACCAGGTCCGTGCTCGCCGCACTGGCGCAAACCGCCACGAATGCGCTAGACACCATTGTGCTGTATGAGGACCTCCATCGCTCGCACACGCTCATGAAGCGCACAGATCGGCTGAAATCTCTTGAGACGATCGCCGGCGGCTTCGCCCATGAAATCAGAAACCCTCTCACGTCGATTAAAACCTTTATCCAACTGACCCCTGAACGAAAAGACGATCCCCAATTTATTCAGGAATTCAGCAAAGTGGTGCTCGACGATGTGTATCGGATCGAACGGCTGATCCAGGAAATTCTCGACTACGCCCGATATATGGAACCCAAGCTGACGGACGAGGACTTCAACGACATTGTCGCCTCCTGCCTATATTTCATTGATGTCAAGGCAGACAGCCATGGGATCAAGATTGAAAAAGAGTTGGCGTCCGACCTGCCGCGTGTCATGTTGGACCGACAGCAGATCAAGCAGGTCCTACTCAATCTTCTCCTCAATGCCATGGACTCAATGGCCGGAGCGGGTGGGCGCTTACGCATTCAGACCCGCAAGCTGATAAAGCCGGAAGGGACCGTCTGGGCCCACATCGAGATCGAGGATACTGGTGAGGGAATTCAGGATACGAATCTCGAACACATCTTCGACCCGTTTTTCACGACGAAACACGAGAGCGGAGAACACGAAGGAACGGGACTTGGCTTGACGATCGTCCATCAAATTATTCAAGAGCATCACGGAGAGATCCGGGTAACGAGCTCGGTCGGTGTCGGCACCACGTTTTTCGTGAGCCTGCCTGCGTTACCTGCGTAGCCCCAACACCCTAAGGACACAAGAATGAAAAAACGAGTGCTGTTGATCGATGATGAGGCCCGAGTCAGGGCCTCATTGAAAGCGGTGCTGGAGCCGACCTACGAAACGATCCAAGCCGCCGATGCCCAGGAGGGCCTCGAGCTGTTTCGCAAAGAAGCCCCCCACCTGGTCCTTCTGGACGTCATCCTGCCTGGCACCGACGGGCTGTCGGTTCTCCAAACCATGCGCGCCGAGGTCCGTACCGCACCGGTCATCATGCTGACAGGAACGAAATCAGTCAAAACCGCCGTTGATGCGATGAAATTCGGCGCGGCCGACTATCTTTCAAAGCCCTTCGACGTGGAAGAACTCCGCATCGTCGTCGAGCGTGCGCTCAATGACCAGGAACTCCAACAGGAGGTAAAACAACTCCGTGCGCAAGTCGTTCGGCGCTACGCCTTTCACAACCTGATCGGCAAGAGCCCGTCGATGCAGGACATTTACACCAAGATCGAACAGGTCGCCGACAGCCGCACGACTGTCCTGATCGCCGGCGAGAGCGGCACGGGGAAGGAACTGGTCGCCAAGGCGCTCCACTATAATAGCAGCAGGCGAGAGCGCCCCTTCATCGCGCTGAACTGCGCAGCCCTTCCTGAAACGCTCATCGAGAGTGAGCTGTTCGGCCATGAGAAAGGCTCGTTTACGGATGCCACGGCCCGTCGAGTCGGGCAATTTGAACTTGCCAATACCGGCACGCTCTTCCTCGACGAGATCGGCGACCTTAGCGCCATGACGCAAGCCAAGCTGCTGCGCGTTTTGCAAGAACGGGAATTCACTAGGGTCGGCGGGGTGCAATCCATCAAGGTGGATGTGCGCATTGTGACGGCAACAAACCAGAATCTCGAGGATCTCGTTCGCAAGGGGCAATTCCGCGAAGACCTCTACTACCGCATCAACGTCATTGCGCTGTATTTGCCCCCACTCCGAGAGCGTGGCGAAGACGTTCCACTCCTCGCCAAACATTTTTTGGCTAAACGAATCGAAGAAGACAATCGGCCACCCCAAGAGTTCTCCAAAGATGCCGTCGATCTTCTGTCCCGCTATCCCTGGCCAGGCAATGTTCGAGAGATGGAGAACATCATCGAACAGGCGTTCATTTGGTCCAAGGGATCGGACACCATCACTCCCGAACATCTCCCAACCATTCTCAAGAACGACACCCGATCCTCTTCACTCCGCGACGACACTCTCGCCGGGCGACTATCGCTCGAAAAAGCTGTCATGGAATTCGAGCGCGAAATTATCTTGGATGCCCTAAAACGAACGAATTACATCCAAACCCATGCCGCCAACCTGCTGGGAATCAGCCGCCGGATGCTCAAGTACCGCATGGACACGCTGGGAATCGGCCGACCCGATCAGGACGTCAGCACCGAACCTCCTGCCGTAGTGCAGGAATAGCACATCCACTCCCCCCACTGCGTCTTTTTTGCACAGTTGGGCATGGAACTTTAGTACTGATATACGTAGTGTTTCCTTCAAGAAAACTACATATGGGCCCCCATTATGCACAAGCCACACTCCGTTGAGACAGGCCTGCTAACTCACTGAAATGGAACGAAAATTGCTATGCAAATATGTAGTTACCCATAGAGGACGTCTATGAACGCACCTGTGAATTCGGAGCCGGCAAAAAACAAGCCGACCTTGCTCGTGGTTGACGACGAGGCAGGACCTCGTGACGCCCTGAGCGTGATCCTCCGCCCCTTTTTCAACATCCGGACAGCGGAATCAGCCGGTGCAGCGATTGACGCGCTGAACTCCCAGCCGATCGACCTCATCACACTCGATCAGAAGCTTCCAGATCGCCAGGGCATCGACCTTCTCCAGGACATCAAGCATCACCACGCCAGCGTTGAGGTCATCATCATCACCGGGTACGGGAGCTTGAAGTCCGCCATGGAAGGGATACGCCATGGTGCCGCTGGCTACCTGCTCAAACCTTTTAACGTCACGGAATTGCTTTCCCTCGTCAACCAAACACTCGAAAAGAAACAACGGCTCGATTTTCTCAGGAACGCTCTCAAAACATCAACCGGCCTCTGGGCATCAGAAACAGAATGCGCGCAAGCATGGAAGGAATTACTCGCGGGATACCAAGCGATCGGGAAACCGACGTCAGACCATGCGTCCAACTCCGAATCCATGCCGAACCTTCTCCCTCTACTCTCCGACCTGCTGGAAGCCAAGGATCGCCAGTTGCTCAACCACTGCAGCCGAGTCAGTTTCTACGCCACACTCCTGGCCAACCGCATCAACCTCACACTCGCTGAGCAGAAATCGTTGGCGCTGGGAGCGTTCCTCCATGACATCGGCAGGATCGGGCCTGAGACCTACCAATTTGCCGACGATGAAATCGCTGTGACTGGAGAGGCTGTCGGCAATCGGCACCACCCGGAGCAGGGTGCGAAACTCGTGTTATCGCTGGGACTTCCGGCTGAGGTAGGACAGATTATTGCCTATCACCATGAACAGTGGAATGGCTCAGGCTATCCATTTGGACTTCAGGAAGAAGGGATTCCCCAACTGGCCCGCATTGTCTGTTTAGCCCAAACGTTCGACCATCTGACCGCGGAACTTCCTGGCCGAACGCCCCTCTCGATTGATGAGGCCTGCCAACGGATGCTTTCGTATGCCGGCACCCACTTCGAACCAAAGTTGACCGAACTCTTTTCGCACGTGGTCCAGGAATGCAAGGCATCCCTTCCTGCCATGGCGATGGCGACGATTCCGACCGACCGATCCGACTCCTAACCGCCTGATCGCTCATTCAAACCGCTTCCCCTTCGCCCCCGCGATGAGTTCCGCTGCCGTTTCACGCACCTTTTTCGTAATGGTCAGACCGCTCAACATTCGGGCGATTTCCTCTTCTCGCCCCATCCCCTTGAGCACTCTGACCGACGTGGATGTCCGTTGACTCGCCGGCCCCTTTTCCACAAGCAGATGGTGCTCCGCCTGGGACGCGACCTGAGGAAGATGGGTAACGCAAAACACTTGATGGAACACCCCTAGCTTGCGCAGTCTCGTTCCCATGGCTGCAGCAACTGCCCCACCGACTCCCGTATCGATTTCGTCAAATACCAGGACCGGAACCTGGTCCATCTCGGCCAACACCGTTTTGAGCGCCAACATGATACGCGAAAGTTCCCCGCCTGACACCACCCGGCCCAAAGGTCTCGGCGGTTCACCCGAATTGCCTGAGAGAAGGAACTCCACTCGATCACGCCCCGCCGGTCCAAGCCCCTCGGCCGACTCATCGTTCGAGACCGGGACCTGAAAGATCGCCTGGTCCATTTTCAACGCTGCCAGCTCCGCTCCCACAAGCGTCGTCATTCGCTTAGCCGCGTCATTTCGCTTCTTCGACAGCTGCTGTGCCAGCGAGCGGAGACGGCGGGCCTCTTCGTCCAGCTGCGCGGTCAACTCCGCAGTTCTCTCTTCACGATTGTCCAATAACTGAAGCTCCTCCTGCACAAGCCTGCCAGTCACTAATACCGCCTCAACCGACCCTCCATACTTTTTCTTCAACCGTTGGATCAGATCGAGTCGGTCCTCCACGCCAGCCAGTCGGTCAGGATCGGCCTCTAACCGTTGTGCGTAGTCGCGCAGCCGCCCGACAAGTTCTTTCAGTTGGATCGCCGACTCCGAAGCAGTCTGTTCACAGTCACCCATCGCCGGATCGGTCTGGGCCAACTCTGAAAGGGTTCGCCCGATCCGCCCCAGCCTGGTGAGGACAGCCTGCTCATCCGCCTGCAACTCGACATGAGCCTCGTGGGCCAATTCCCTGAGCCGATGCGCATGGACCAGTCGCTGCCGCTCGCTACGGAGCCGCTCTTCCTCATCAGGCAGCAGGCCGGCTTGTTCGATCTCCTGGGCCTGGAATCGCAACATATCTTCACGCCTTGCACGATCGATGACGTCACTCTGCAAGGCATCCAACTGCGTGCGGAGTTCCTTCCATCCCCGGTAGGCCTGCTCGTAGTTCCCGCGTAACTCGTAGAGACGTCCGAAGGCGTCGAGGGCGTCTAATTGTTTGGCAGTAGCCAACAGTGATTGCTGCTCATGCTGGCCATGGATATCGACGAGTGTACCCCCAAGTTCTTCGAGCACACGGAGAGGGCACAGGCTGCCATTGACGTATACCCGGTGGCGACCCGATCGGGAGAGCACGCGCCGAAGAATCAGCTCAGATTCATTCTGACCGATGATTTCGCGTAGCCGCAGGTGTTGAAGGAGTGGATGGGTGTCTGGGAGGTGAAAGGCTGCTTCGAGCTGGGCCTCGTCTTCTCCTGAACGGATCTGGTCGGTCGAGGCTCGCCCGCCGACCAACAAGGCGATGGCATCGATGAGGAGAGATTTACCGGCCCCGGTCTCCCCGGTCAGGACCGTAAACCCGGACTGGAATTGAAGGCTGAGCTGCTCAATGAGCGCGAAATTGACAATGCGCAACTCGGCGAGCATTGCGGCGGGTGACTGCAATCCTTAGGCTGAGCCGGCGGGTTGCGCCAGCAGCGAATCGATCATTTCCTTGAACTGCCTCTTCGGGCGCGCCCCCACGAGTTTCTCCACGACCTGCCCGTTTTTGAAAAACAGAATCGTCGGGATACTCATGACCTGATAGCGGCCTGCGACTTCCGGATTTTCATCAGTATTGAGCTTCCGTACCTTGACCTTCCCCGCATACTCTTTGCCCAATTCCTCGATGATCGGAGCGACCATTTGGCAAGGACCGCACCAGACGGCCCAGAAATCTACCATCACGAGTTGAGAGGCCTTCATGACCTCTGCGTCCCACGTTGCATCTTCGACCTTCAGTGCATCACCTGCCACAGTCGCATTCCTCCTTCGCTGAGTACACGAGACACATTGAAACCAGGAAGGCATCGTATACCAGCCCTCTTCGAGGAGTCAAATCCATCTGACCTGCATATGACATAAGCAGGGCCAGCAGAATAGCCGAGCGAGACTGGCGGGACGGGGCGAGGGTTGATCTAGTTCATCTGGTCAACCCCATCTCAGGCTGGGGCATGGTCGATTGTGGCCTCCCGTACGGCCCTCCCGGCACAGCCCAGGGCAGACCTTTTTCCCCGATCAGCAGTGGACTGAGAATACTTTTGATGATAGCGGTTCCGTAGCTATCGGTCCATCCAATCCCGGTCAGGCTCAACATGAAGCTGTACTGAGCCCGATCGGGAAACTGCAAATAAAAGAGCCCCAGCGACCAACACTTGCAGGGATTCTGGTAGAGGGCGACGACATCATACTCCGGGCTCCTGCCGGTCTTCACATCGTAGTAGCCTTTCGTGCCGACCGTCCACCCCCACGGCGTGCGAAACGCCCCTCCCGCTGTGAGAAATTGAATCTCAGCGGTTGGGGCATAGACCTCACTGAACGAAATCGGATTCCACACGTCTCCGCGACGTGGACGATTACCATCTTGCGTGAAACGCTGCCCCACTTGGAGATACCAGTAGTTGGACTGCTGGACACGGAAGTCGGTGTTGAATTGACTCACCGACGCTCGGTAGGGATCGAAAAACGCATCGATGGTCAGATACTGGTTAATGGCAGGCTGCTGACCGAGGACGGCCCCGGCGCCTGGGCCAAACGCGGCACCCGCTAACTGAGCCTGCGTGAACTGAGGGGTCGTGTTGCCGATCACGGCCCGCATCCAGAGGTCGGAAAATTTCTTGCCGTCAACGGCCACCATTGCCGGCTGCAGCGGCTGTGTCACGGTTCCGAACGGGGGAGCCACTCCAGGTGTGAAATTGCGCGCCTCCGTCTGCACAGCCCCGACCTGGTAGCTCTGAACCAGCGAGAGGTCGAGCCAATTAAGGCTGCGGTTGCCATCCTGTTCCAACAATCGGCTCCGGATCGCGTAGGTCAACAGGTTTTTTCTCGGCAGATCATCCACCTGATCGATCTGAGTCAATTGTGACTGATTCGTCCGCGGAACATATTCATACGTCGCGCTGGGCTCAATGGTATGCAGCAAGGTATTGCCCTCGCTCGTTCCGAACCGGCGGCTCAGCTTCGACGTCGCATCAAGCCCCGCCCAAAAAGTCTCGCGATGCTGGTTTTCAGAATTTTGTACCCCATGCGTATAGTAGACCTCGCGCACTTTTACTTGGGGCGTCAGACCCACGATATGCCCAAGATCGATGACATCGGTGGAGAGACCAGGCATCGCATCCACCCGATTCACATAGAAACCTTCTTCGCGATAGAAATTCACGTAGTTTCCGTCCATACCAAACAGGAGCGGCGAACTGAAGAGCGACAGGTTCGGAAGGGTATAGCCCGCCTCCGGCAACCGTTGAAACGTATCTGGGCCACCGGCTTGCAACGGTTGCAGATACTGACCGAGCAAATAGAGATTCCCATAGGGCAGCCGTTGCGTGGTAAACAAGCTTGACTCTTGGCTGGGCAAGGCCCGTTGTGTTCCCGAGTTGCTTAACTGTTGCAACAAATTCCGGTCGGTCACCAAGTTGGCTTGGATACGAAGCAACAAGTCCGGCGTGAATTGCTGAGTATGTGTCCCTCTGATCAGAGCCCGCGCATCCTTCCCATCTTGTCCCGTCTGGCTCACGCCGGACACATTCGGCAACTCTGTCTGCTGCAAGGCACTGACGAACCACTGCCCCCTCGACTTCCGGTCCAATATATAGCGATATGCCAAATCGCTTCCGTAGCCGAGGTCGCTGTAATAGAAGGGAGAGATCGTCAGGTCCTGGCTAGGATTGATGGCCCAAAAGAAGCTTTCCTTAACGTGCACGCCAAAACGACTGTCCCACCCGACAGTGGGAACGAGGAACCCAGTGTGCCGCTTGGAGAGCGGATACGTCAACGTGGGGATAGGAATCACCGGGACATCGTTCACGCAGAACCATCCACTCTTAAACGCCACGTTGTCACCGGCATTCAGGTCAAGATCCTTGAACTCAAACCGCCAGGCCGGGGTCTCACCTTTCTGCGCATCGCAGTTCGTAAACCGGCCCTCTTTCACCCGATAATGATCCTCTGAAAACCTTTGAATGAGGCGGCCCTCCACCGAGGTATTCGTGGATCTGAGATACATCCGTCCATGCGTGACCACCCCGGCCTCAGTATTCACGTTGAGTTCCAACCGTTCGGACGAGAGATCGGCTTTGGGATCGGTGAGTCGGACGTGGCCCGTGGCAATCAATACGCCGGGCAAAGCTTGGATGGTCATGTGATCGGCCGTCAGACGCAGGGTGCCCTGATTGACCACCACCGAGCCATCGGCTTCGTAGATTTCTTGTTCCTGAAGGTACTCAATTTGTTCTGCAGTGATGTCGAGCGGGAGCGCGCCGGAGGATGTTGTCGCCGCTGCGGAACCCCTCTCACTCCCTGCAGCACTCCCTACAAACGGAATCAACAGCCCCAACATCAACCAACCAACCAGGCACATCAACAGCCGCGTTGCGATGCCTGCCATGTCAGCCCCGAAGCGGCGAAAGCCCACAGCCACGGAACCATGCCTTGCACTCTCCCGCGAGCATGAGCGATCCCGCCACACACACCAGACCGTCCGGAACCGCCAGCTGTCTGGCCAGCGCCATCGCGTCACTGAACGACGGCACGACATGCGGGTGAGGCAGCAAACCTTCGAGCGAGGCTCGGAGTTCCTGCGCGGTTGCAGAGCGTGGGAGATCCGCCTGCGTCAACACCACCTCATCGACAAGGCCGCTGAGAGGTTCGAAAAAACCTCGATGATCCTTGTCTCGCATCATCCCAAGGACAAGGACCACGGGGCGGGACGGATGAGATCGATCAGAGCGCGTGAGGTAGTCGGCTAAGGCTGTGGCAGCAGCAGGATTATGCGCGCCATCCAGCAGGATCGTGGGACGGCGATCGACCACTTCCAATCGTCCGGCCCAGTTGACCCCACGCAGTGCCGCACTCACCGCCTCAGCCGTGACAGCAATCCCCTGAGGGGCCGCCGCCCCCAATAGCGCCAGCGCACAGGCGGCGTTATCAAGTTGGTGACGACCCTCCAGGGCACAGCTCAGTCCGTCATATTGCATACCCAGACCGCGATAGGAAAATTGCTGGGGCCCCTCTCCCTCTGTGCGAAAATCCTCATTTAGACGAAACACCGGGGCCTGCCGCTCCCTTGCCACCTGTTCGATTGTCCGCCACGCCTCATCTTCGAGCCGCCCCAGCACCACCGGCACCCCCGGTTTAATAATGCCGGCCTTCTCGAATGCGATCGATGAGAGTGTGGTCCCCAAATATTCCTGATGATCGAGGGAAATTGTCGTCACCGCACAGGCCATGGGCATGACCACGTTGGTGGCATCGAATCTTCCGCCCAAACCAACCTCCAACACTGCCACCTCAACCCCTGAATCGGCAAAGTGCTGAAACGCCATCGCCGTCGTATATTCGAAGAAGGTCGGCGACAGGTCCGGTTCGCAGAGAGTCTGAAGTTGTTCGGTCAATTGTGCCACTTGCGATTCAGCAATCATCTCGCCGTTCACACGGATTCGCTCTCGGAACTCCACGAGATGGGGCGAGGTATAGAGCCCCACTCGATACCCTGCCGCCTGCAACACGGCGGCGGCCATCGCCGCGGTGGATCCCTTTCCATTCGTGCCGGCGATGTGCAGTGTACGGTACCTGGTCTGCGGCGTGCCGAGTCGCACCATCAACACCGTCATCGTCTCAAGACCCAGTTTGATGCCATGCCTTTGCAGGCGATACAAATAGTCCACGGCAGAGGAATAGGTCATGGTGTAACCAGGCAGGAAGGAAGCTAACCAGGATTCTTCATGAAGGGTCCGGGCTTAAAAATGCGCGACGAGGGTGCTTAAGGTTTCTTTCAGCTGTTTGCGCTCCACGATCATATCGATCATGCCATGCTCCAACAGAAATTCCGCTCGCTGAAACTGATCCGGCAGCTGCTGTTTAATGGTTTGCTCGATCACGCGGGGACCGGCAAAGCCAATCAGCGCTTTCGGTTCGGCCAGAATCACATCGCCCAACATGGCGACGCTGGCGGTGACGCCCCCGAACGTGGGATCGGCTAACAGACAAATAAACGGGAGTTTGGCCTCGCCCAGCTTAGCGACAGCGGCAGAAGTCTTGGCCATCTGCATCAGGGAGAGAATCCCCTCTTGCATCCGAGCTCCTCCGGAGGTCGTGACCAAAATGACCGGCAACCTACCCTCCAGTGCGCGATCGATTGCCCGGCAGATCTTTTCCCCGACGACCGACCCCATGCTGCCACCCATAAAACTGAAGTCGAATACGCAGAGCACCAGACGACGGCCGTTCATCATCCCTTCGCCGATCATCATGGCATCTTTTCGGCCGGTCTTCCCCTGATGCGCCTTCACACGATCCTTGTACGATTTCGTGTCCTGAAAGTTCAGCGGGTCCTGGGGGCCGAGCTCAGCATCCCACTCTTTGAATGTCCCAAGGTCGACCAAGAGCGCAATGCGCTCCATGACAGAAATCGGGAAATGGTAGTCGCACTTCGGGCAGACCTTATTATTACGCTCGACTTCTTTGCGATAGACGATTTCTCGGCAGTGGTTGCACTTGAGCCACATCCCTTCCGAGATCTTGGATCGCTTTGGAGGTTCAGGCTCGGTCGTTTTTTCTTTTTTAAACCAGGCCATTGTGCATTCCTCCTAGCCCGCAAACGTGGCGCTCGCCACCCGTGAAGCGTGAAGCGTACCCCGTGGGAAGGCGGAGCTGATAGCTAATGGCGCAAGGCGTGGACAAAGACGATCCTGTCCTTGCTCTACGTTCCTGCTATCAGCCATAAGCCATACGCTCTTTTCTTCTGACGAGAGACGAACGACGCTTCACGAACGACGGACCATGAAGACGGCAGAATACCATAGCCGCCGTTATGACGCACGTAGATTTCCAGACGATGAAAGTGACGGTGGACGTCAGTAGACCTGGCCGCCGAAGGCGATGTGGAACATCATAGTGAGTCCGACGGCAACGCTCCCAAGACTCGCCAGCCCCTGAACCGCGAGAAAGACGGGACGCCCGAGGTTCAGCGACCACAACACCGGAAGGCTCACGACCATCCCGACCAGCATCATCCCCATGATCGAGCCAACCCCGAACACCGCAATATACGTCAGCCCTTCCGACACCGATCGCGCAGACGACAACACGATCAACAACAACGCCGCTGACCCGGCCAGACCATGAGCCATGCCGATACAGAACGGTCGAACGGAGTCACGCCACCAGTGTACATGTCCGTGATCCTCGACCAGCGCATGACTATGCAGGTGCACGTGCCGTTCGCCATCATGGTCGTGCGTATGCACATGCCAGCGTTCTCGGACCAATCGCACCCCGAGTATCCCGCCGAGGAGCACGAGCATGGCGCCGACGCCAAACTCGGCCGCCAACGCGAAGGGTTCAGGAATCGGCACGCGGAGCACCAACACCACTGCCCCGACCAGCAACAATACCACCGTATGTCCGAGCCCCCAGCTGAATCCAATCATGCCGGAGGCGCGGAGCGAGGGCCGTTGCGCGAGCACCGTGGATACGGCAGCGACATGGTCCGTATCCAAGGCGTGGCGAAGCCCCAGCACGAACCCGAGTCCTAAGATGGTCAGGAATTCAGTATCCAGCATGCCGGCATCAACAGGGAGTCCCCCTGTGGCACAGGTGTCGACGGCAAGATGGGATCTCAGCCGCCTCGAACGTGCATTTCGAGATGTGGGTTTTCGCGAAGTTTCTCAATACCGATGAGCCCCCCGACACGCAACCCGTCCCGTTCAAGGGCCTTGCGCTCTTCTGCACCTCGGTCGCGGCGGCCTTCCCAGCCGGCACGGATCAAGGCCCGCATCTCATCCGCAGAGGCACCGGCGCGGAGGGACTTGCGCAGATCCGTTCCCGTCGTCGCGTACAGACAGCGGTACCACATGCCATCGGCGGTCACCCGGCTGCGGTCGCAGGTCGCACAGAACGGTGTGGTCGTCGAAGGAATAATCCCAAAGGTCGTCCCATCCGGCAACAGAAATCGCTGAGCCGGTGCAGCTCCTCGCTCAGGCATCGGCTCGATCGTCCCATAGTACTCGCTCAGCATCGTGAGCATCGCGGTTCGGGAGAACACTTCCTGTTGAGACCACTCGTTCGCACCACCGACGTCCATATACTCGATAAACCGAACTTCCGCCTGCACCTGCTTGCCAAACTCGATCAGCCCGACCAACTCATCGTCATTGAACCCCCGAATCGCCACGGTATCGAGTTTTAAGCCGGTGAATCCCGCCCGAGCTACTGACTCAATCCCTTCCAACACGCGCGCAAACTCATCATGGCGGGTCAGCTGACGAAATCGTTCCGGTCTTAGCGTATCGAGGCTGACCGTGACGCGGTGAAGCCCTGCCTCATACAGCGCCTCAGCCTGGTCCGCCAGCAGAATGCCGTTCGTCGTGAGCGCGATATCCGTCACCCGCCGGTTTTGGAGCAGCAGGCGAATCAGCCGAGGTAAATCACGTCGAAGCAAAGGCTCCCCGCCGGTCAGCCTCACCCGATCCACGCCGAGGTCGGTGAAATAGCCGGTCAAGCCTGCCATTTCCTCATAGGTCAGCACATCTTCGC
This sequence comes from Nitrospiraceae bacterium, assembly GCA_035632975.1. Classification (GTDB taxonomy): domain Bacteria; phylum Nitrospirota; class Nitrospiria; order Nitrospirales; family Nitrospiraceae; genus Palsa-1315. The sequence goes on along the minus strand of DASQFV010000191.1, from coordinate 1,443 downwards.
GCGACAACCAGACATAGTCCTCTTCCGGCATGCAGTACTTGCAGCGGAGATTGCATCGATCCGTCACGGACAAACGCAAGCTGCGAAGCGGCCGACCGTACGTATCGGCTACCCGTACCATATGTTCAAGTGATTGGCTCATTCCGCGTGACTTGCCTTTCATCCAATGTGGAATGTTGAATGTTTAATTTGGGAGCGACTGACTACCCCTTAGAAACTGCCCCTTACGCCTCACGTCCCTACGGATGCTCCTCTACCCAGACTTCGCCTTCCGGTGTGTGTTCGAGTTTCCAGATCGGCGTGATATGTTTCAATTCATCGATCGCCCACTTGCAGGCACGGAACGCCTCGGCTCGATGCTCAGCCCCCACGACAATCAGCACGATGTTTTCGCCGATTCCGATTTCGCCATACCGGTGGAGAATCGCGACCTCGATGATGTCAAAATCCTTCAACGCCCGCTCGCGGATTTCGCACAGTGTCTTTTGTGCCATCCCTTCGTAGTGCTCGAAGGTGATGCTGTCGACATCGCGTCCCTTGGACCGGTCACGCGCTGTCCCCAGAAAAATCGCAATGCCGCCGATCCGCGTCGATCGGCCTCGCACCCGATTGATCTCCGCATCAACGGAAAAATCTTCCCGTTGTACACGGACAAACTGGGCATCGGCACTGGCCCGATCCATTGGGCATCCCCCTGCGAACGGTGGCAGCAAGGCTACTTCGTCACCATCGTTGATTTCTGTCTCCTCGTGGGCGATCTCCTGATTCACCGACACCAGGACTTTCTTCTTCTGGATCAACTCCCCGATCATTGGGTATCCGGCATCGAGAAGCTCAACCAAATCTTTCACTTGTCGCCCATTCGCCAATGCCAGCGTGAGGGAGCCTTGATTCCCTGCCAGTGACTTTGTTATGCCGAATAGTCGGATGGTCACCATGAGTACAACAATGTGGAATTAGGAACTAGGAATGTGAAATGTGGAATTCCGACTAGTCACCCGCAGTATTCCTCATTTATCATTCCGCATTCCTTATTCATCATTTCCTTATATAGGTTCCAGACTGTCCACCAGACTTAGAGAGCAGGCAGATCTCGCCAAAGCTCATCCCCCGATCAATCGCCTTGCACATATCGTAGATCGTGAGCGCCGCGACAGAGGCCGCCGTCATCGCTTCCATCTCCACCCCGGTCGGCCCAGTCGTCTTGGCTGTCGCAGTGATCTTGATAGAGCACCGTCCTTCGCGATCCGGCTGAGGTTCTTCTTTGAATGAGATGTCGACGCTGGTGAGGAGAATCGGATGGCACATAGGAATAAGGTCCGGGGTCTTCTTGGCTCCCATCACGCCGGCGACCTGCGCGACAGACAGGACATCGCCCTTGGCAATCTTGCCTCGTTGAATCTTTTCAAGGGTTTCGGGCTGGAGAAGGACTGTGGCCTGAGC
>DASQFV010000190.1:0-1540 GCA_035632975.1 Nitrospiraceae bacterium | reverse complement strand
CGGCGCGCGCTTTCTCAATCACGCGATCGACACGTGCGCCGATTTCATCCGGCTGTTCTCCCTCCGGGGCGCCATCTCGAAAGAGCAGCCAGCTCGGGGCCGTCGCATGGATCTGACTCAGCGTCATTCCCTCATAACGTCCGTAGTTCCATTCCACCAGGTCAGGCTCGATTTTGGTTACGTCCTCGAAACCGGCTAGCCGGCAGGTCTCCCGGGCTCGCTGGAGGGGACTGGTCAGGGCCAGCGTAAACGACTCCTTTGCTAGGATCGGCCGCAATAAACTGGCCATCTGCCGGCCGTATTCGGTCAGGGGAATATCGGTAATCCCGGTGTGTCGTCCGTTGAGACTCCACTCGGTTTCACCGTGACGAACGAGAAACACTTGTTGCACCGGAATAGCCATCGCAAGCCTACCGAAGATGAGATCGAGTCCCGCGCCGTTCGAGTAACATACGAAGAGCGCACGCTACCGATTGCGGATAGACCGGTGAAGGTGGAAGTTGTTCCGTCCGACACGTTCTGGAATGGCTGGTTGTTAATAGCGGCACTATAGTTGAGGTATCCCACCATCACGTTGAATTACTGCATGAACTTCGCTGCCGCATTGCGCAGGTCGGCTGATTTCGGATTGCTGACGCTCCGCTTGACGATGATGTCCGTCGGTCTCACGGGTTTGCCGTAATAGGCAGTGTTGGAATCATCCGACACCGCAATGATGGAGCCATCCACTGCAACCCCGGCAAAAGCTCCTTTCTTTTTGGCATAGACGATGACGTCCGCTGTGATCCCTTTCACAGACGCCCCTTCGCCCGCCGGCCCCACAGCCATGCTGGCGTCAGCCCCGAGTTTGAAATCGGTGCGATAAAACTCTTCCAGCCCCTTCTGGTTCCGCACCACAAAGATCATCTCCGACACATCGCCACCGATTTGTAACCCGAAACTGGCGGAGCCGATAGTGTAGAACGCGGGCTCGGACCACTTCTTCGTCTTCTCGTCGCGGACGATCAGCACGCCGCTGCCGCCGGCTCCGCCAAACACAAAGGCGCCTCGCAAGAATTGCGGCACGATGAACAACGCCTTGGTCTCGCCCTTTAGCTCACGGGTCGCAGGCCCCACACTGGGGTCAGCGGCAAAGGCCTCGATCGTCATCTTCGCCTTGTCCACAAGCTGCTGCTGTTCCATAGAGTCGGCTGCCATCGCGGACGTGGTGCTGACTGCGACGATCGATCCAATCAGGATCGCGGCCATCAGCCGCAGACGTGTTCTGACAAAAGGGTGTGTTGATAGCAATCGCATGATCGGTCCCTCCTTGTGATTGAACAATTGATTGAACATTCATCGTTCGTTCTGAGTTCGCGCGTATCCACCGGCGATCGAGGGGTTGTTTCATACCACTTTTTCGCATCGAAAGGAAAGGATCTAGCACCGAAGGGCCGCATGCAGACTATTTCTCTTTGTCCGCTTCGCCGCTACTCTTATTCGGTTGTTCCTCCGGGATGGCCGTTTGAACCAAGGTGTTGAGGACCTCATTCAGGGGAGT
>DASQFV010000189.1:0-1501 GCA_035632975.1 Nitrospiraceae bacterium | reverse complement strand
CATCCCGGTTTCGATATAGGCCGGCATGCGGCCTTTCATGAAATCCACGATGACCTGCCCCGTTGGAGTCGGCTTCACATCGCCTGTGCCGACTGGGGCACTGGGGTTCACAATGACAACCGGCAGCCCTGCCTTCGCGAGTTTCAAGACCTCTTGCTCAGCCAGGTACTTCGACCGTTTGTAGTGGCCGGCCATCTGTTCGAGCGAGACGGGCGTCTCTTCCGTGCCGAGCCCTCCGCCAGGCGGAAGGCCGATTGCGCCGATGGTGCTGCAGTAGACGATCCGTTCGGTGCCGACCTCGCGGGCCGCTTCCAGCAGATTCTTCGTGCCGGTGACGTTGACGTCGTAAAAGATTGCCGGATCTTTGGCCCAGAGCGCATAGTGCGCTGCCACATGGTAGAGCTGTCGGCAGCCGTGGAGCGCGTTGTGCAAGGAGGCTTGGTCGCACAGATCGCCTTCGACCCGCTCGATGGTCAACTCCTGAATATTTTGGAGGTCGGCTCCGGCGCGGGTCAGGACCCGGACGTCGATGCCGCGGTTGACCAGTGCGCGTACCACTGCGCCGCCGACGAATCCGGTTGCGCCAGTGACGAGAGCCTTCATAAGCAGTGCTGAGTAACGAGTGCTGAGTGCTGAGTGAGGAGGGCCAAGACATGATTGCAGTCTAAGCAGCGTATCAGGGTATATGGTCCCGTTTCTGTCTCAGCACTCATGGCTCAGCACTCAGCACTAGGTTTTCCGTGACGTGATGTAGCGGGCCAGTTCGCGGAGCGAGTCGGCGGCCTGACCGAACGAGGCGAGGCGCGTGATCGCGCGGGCCATGCATTCGCCCGCCAGTTTTCTAGCTCCCTCGGCCCCGTAGAACGTCGGGTAGGTTTTCTTTCCGCGTTCCGCGTCGGTGTTGGGATTCTTGCCCAGTTCCTCGCGAGTTCCCGTCACGTTGAGCACATCATCCGCGATCTGAAAGGCCAGTCCGACATCCTCGGCATAACTCGTGAGGTCATCCAGCTGGCGATCCTGTGCGCCGGCGGCAATGGCGCCCATCCGCACCGCTGCGCGAATCAACATGCCGGTCTTATGCTTGTGGATGTTCTGGAGCGTCGAAAGATCAATGTCCTTGTTTTCAGCCTGGATATCGAAGACCTGACCGCCCACCATCCCCATGTTCCCCGAGCCGTACGCCAGTTCTCGAATCAGCCTCACTTGGCGAGCCGGGTCGCAGCCTTTCATGAGATCCGGACGGCTGCAGAGATCGAATGCCATCGTCAGCAACGCATCGCCGGCCAGGATCGCCATCGCGTCGCCGTACACCTTGTGATTCGTCGGCTTCCCGCGCCGAAAGTCGTCGTCGTCCATCGCTGGCAGGTCGTCGTGAATCAAGGAGTAGGTGTGGATCAGTTCCAACGAACAGGCGACCGGCATCAATCCCGGAGCGGGCTGCCCAACCGCTTCTGCCGCGGCAATGGCCAGGATCGGGCGGACTCGCTTCCCTCCCGCCATG
>DASQFV010000188.1:0-4730 GCA_035632975.1 Nitrospiraceae bacterium | reverse complement strand
GTCAGCCTTGACTGATCACTGCCTCTAGCAGACTGCAGAAAAACCATTTTGGTTCATCTGGTTTGTTTTGTTCATCTAGTTGGTCTTGTTTAACCAAACAAACGAGACAAACCAAATAAACCAAATAACGGTCTTCTTACGCTGGCGGACTTTTTCAGCCTCCTGCTAACGAACCATCTGTCCCATCTCAAAGATAGGCAGCAAGATCGCCACCACGATAAAGAACACCAAGACACCCATGACCAAGATCATGATGGGTTCCAGGAGCGATGTGAACCGCGTAATGACCCGATCCACTTCTCCATCATAAATGTGTCCGATTCGACGAAGCATCTCTTCCATTTCACCGCTCCGCTCACCGACCGCAATCATGTGGGTGACCAGCGCGGGAAATTCTCCGCTGCGCTTCAACGGTTCGGCAATCGTTTCCCCTTCGCGAATATTCTGTCTGGCCCCTTCGACCGCATGTTCCAGCACGCGATTGTTCATCACACGCTTCGCGACATCCATCGCATCCAACAACTGCACACCACTGGCCAGCATGGTGGCCAGCGTGCTCGTGAGCCGCGAGATGGCAACCATGCGAGCGACCTCGCCGATGAGCGGAACCTTGAGCAGCCATCGGTCGGCCTTAATCTGCCCCGCTTCCGTCTTCAACGCCCGACGCACCGCCCACACAATCAAACCCACCCCACCAAGAATCACCGCCCAATAGTCTGCGAGAAAATGGCTGATGGTCATCAGCACGACGGTCGGCCAGGGGAGGGCCTGCTTCAAACTCGTAAAGACGGCGGTGATTTTCGGCACGACAAAGGTCATGAGGAAAAATAACACCGAGACACCGACGATCAACATCAGGGCAGGATAGAGAATGGCATTCGTTACTTTATGTTTAAGCGCCAACTGCTTTTCCAGAAACTCCGCGAGGCGGAATAAGATCTGATCCAACGCCCCGCTGGCCTCACCGGCTCGCACCATGTGCACATAGATCTGGGAGAATTCGCGCGGATAGCCCCCCAGTACCGCACTAAAGGACGCTCCTCCACGGATTTCTTCGCGAATATCGGCCATGAGGCTCTTCACGGATTTCTTCTCGGTTTGATCCACCATCACCCCGAGCGCCTCGACCAGCGGCAGACCAGCCACCAGCAAGGTCGCCAACTGCCGGGTCATCATCGCCACGTCGGTTGTGCTGAGGGCAGGGGAGCGGCCGATCCCAGCGGAGGATCTGCCGGGAGTACCCGCTGTCGAGCCGGCTATAGCAGAGCCCTGTTCCACCATATCGGTGGGAAACACGCCGACCTTCCGCAATTTCACGCGCGCAATCTTCGAGCTCTCGGCATCGATGATGCCGGTCGCCGCCCCGCCGTCGTTCCGATAGCCTTTATAGTGGTAGACCGGCATCCGACTAGATCTCGACTTCCTGTTGGGTAATCCGCATCAATTCTTCGGTCGTCGTCACCCCGTGAAACACTTTCTCTGCGCCTTCATCTTTCAACGTCACCATCCCCTTCGCCATCGCCGCTTGACGAATCGACGCCGAGTCCGCCTTGTTGCCGATGAGGCGACGGATCTCATCGTCCAGCACGAGGAGCTCAAAAATTCCTGTTCGGCCTCGATAGCCGGTTTGGGCACAGGCCGGACATCCGGCGCCCCGATAGAATGTAGGGCGTACCCTCGGCGGAACGATACCGAGCCGAATCAGTTCTTCATCGTCCGGGTGATAGGGCTGCTTGCAGTCCGAACAGACCTGCCGCAGCAACCGTTGCGCTAAGACGGCCACTACGGAGGAGGCGACGAGAAACGGTTCGATGCCCATGTCGATCAATCGTGTGGCCGCGCTCGCGGCATCGTTGGTGTGGAGCGTGGAGAAGACCAAATGCCCCGTGAGTGAGGCATGAATGGCGATTTCGGCGGTTTCACGATCGCGAATTTCGCCGATCATGATGACATCGGGATCTTGCCTGAGGATCGACCGTAACCCCGCGGCAAACGTCAGGTTGATCTTGGGATTCACTTGCATCTGGCCTACGCCGAGCAGCTGATATTCCACCGGATCTTCGACGGTAATGATGTTCTTGTCCGGCGCATTGATGTGAGTCAACGCCGCATAGAGCGTCGTCGTCTTCCCACTCCCAGTAGGCCCGGTCACGAGAATGATGCCGTGTGCCAACTGGATTAGTTGCAGGATGATCCCCAACCGATCCTGCGAAAAGCCCATCTCCTGCAGATTCAGGAGACGGTTCTCTTTCTCCAACAGACGCAGGACCACCCGTTCACCATGTGAGGTCGGCAGCACCGACACACGCAAATCGACATCCTTACCCGCCGTCCGAATCCGAAATCGGCCATCCTGCGGCAATCGTTTTTCCGCGATGTTCAAACTTGCCATGATTTTTAATCGCGCGATAATACTCGCCTGCAGATGTTTGGGGGGTGTTAAGACGGGATAGAGCACTCCGTCAATGCGATACCGAACAACCAACCCCCGTTCGAACGATTCGAAATGAACATCGCTCGCGCGCTGTCTGACCGCTTGGAAGAGCACGGAGTTGACTAACCGAATAATGGGGGCTTCGTCTGTGGCATCAAGAAGGTCTTGCGGTTCATCCAGCTCATGAGCAATTTGATCTAGGCTCTCACTGGCCGCGATGTCGTCCATCACTTGCTCTGCGCCTGCAGGACTCGCCGCTTCGTCATATACACGATTCAGGCAGGCCAGGAGCGACAAGCTGCTCGTCAGCACCGGTTTGATCGGAAGGCCGAGCAACAGTCGAAGGTCGTCCAATGCAGCCGTTTCCATGGGATCCGTCGTCGCCACAATCACAGCTCCATCCTCTGTCTTGAGAGGGAGTACGTGATAGCGGCGGGCAAAGTGGATAGGAACCTTCTTGACCCATTCATGGTCGACCTGGCTCACATCAAGATGCGGAAGCCAGGGAAGTTCAAATTGAACGGCAAGCGCCTGGAGGAGTTGATCTTCGGTAACCGCCCGGAGTCGGACCAAGATCTCTCCAAGGCGCCCCCCCTTGGTCTCTTGAATATTAATCGCCTCAAGCAATTTGGCTTCGAGCACACCGAATTGCTGTTCGAGGATCGTTCCTAACAGCGGCCGACCGCTATGTTCTTCGTTCACCACAGATCACCAAATGGATGGTCCATCCCTGAAAACCCCCATCGGCCCCAGGACAATCCCACAAGTCTTTGGAACTAAAAGGATACTCCTTACCGGATCTTTCTGACAAGGTCACGAGTCAGAACATTATACGACAGCCGATTGTTGAACGCAGAAAGGGGCCGCAACAGATGAGGATACAGCGGATTCAGCGGATGTCGAACGTCATCGCGGTTCGCTGATTGTTACGCAGGACATCGAGTTTCACTGTCTTCTCGTTGCGGAGCTGCTGGAATAGCGTGAGCATCGTACCTGGATCACGAATGTCCACGCCATTGACTTGCTGGAGGACATCCCCGTACTTCAAACCGATCTTCTCATAAAAGCTGGAAGGTGCGATAAAGTCTAGACGGAACCCATTCATCGCTCCGTTTATCACGTAAGGCACGGCTCTCGCCTGGGACAATAACTTGGGCAGATCGCCCATCGCTTGTTCAACGTCTCTCCGATCGAGCACTGTACGCACTGGACTCCCAGGCACCGGAACTACGGGTGATCCCGCTATCACTGGGGCAGACGGGGGCTTTTCGGCCTGCGAGGCAGCGAGTTCAAGCAATTCCTGTTGATCGCCCTGACGAACGACCATCCCGTCCCGCCGGATTTCGCTGATCTCACCCACATCGGGTATTTGGTCGTGCAACCGGAAAAATAGTTGGCGTTTGCTGGAAAGTTCTTCAACGATGGCCGAGACCCCCTCGTGATCGCCGATCACCACCCCCAGCAGCTTGAGCTTCGCCGCCAGATTTAACGGAGCACGGGAAGATGGTGCGCCAGACTCAGCGGTGCCTATGCCAAGGGGATCAGGCGGCAGGGGAAAGAGTCCGCTCGTCCGAATGCGCTGAACCAAAACGGGCAAGGCAGCATTCGCCTTAGCCTCTCGGTCGGGACCCGGTGATGGCCGTACCAGCCCTACCGGAACAGACAAGGCCTCCGCGATCACCGCGTTGATGATGTGGGCCACGAGAAAGGTGCCACACATGATATAGGCGAATATGATGCCCCGACGTATATTCATAGTTTTCGCGACCGATTAAGGATCACTCATTCCATCCAGCAAGCCATTCTAGTGCGGAGCGCAGGTCCCGTGCAAGAACAACAGAAAGATCGTGAAACGATCAACACCGTGCAGTCCGTAGACAACGCCGTGTAATCGCGTCATAATTCAGCCGTTCCACCGCACTTCCCCCGTCCTCCAACGTTCCCAAACTGAACGAATCTGCCGACGCACGTGCGGTTTTACCTCTCTCACACCCAGAGAAACAGGCGCAAAGACATTGAAACGTAACGGGTTCTAAAATCCCTTACATGGTCCAAGATTTGCGAACTTCAAGCCAAGTACCATTTATATATATCTCCCACAGGACCAAGAACGTGAACGAAACCAATACACTATCCCTAACACAAGAGAACCATCCTGCCTCAAACCGAGCCTCGTCGGAGAATGAAGACAGTGCCCCGATACCAGGGACTCCGCTTCAGATAATCGAAGCCACCGCATCGACAGGGACGCCGGACGGACAGGAAGCATACGAACGAGGAACGACGCTCAAGAATG
>DASQFV010000187.1:0-21680 GCA_035632975.1 Nitrospiraceae bacterium | reverse complement strand
GACTCGTGATGTTCGCCGAAGAGGAACTCCGGCAATTCAGACTTGGCGAGGCCACTCGAACAGGCCAGCACTTCTTTTTGCAGCAAGTTGCGTAGAAAGAGTTTCTCTTTCAACCAGACAGGCATCGCGGCCAGGAACGATTGGATTCCTTTGGGGGCGAATCCCAGGTAGGTTTCCAGCAACCGCTCAAACTTGATGAGCGGCTTGTCATAAAACACGATATATTTCAGATCCTTGATGCCGATTCCAGCGTGGCCCAGACAATACTGCACCGCTCGGCGCGGGAATCCCGGGTCGTGCTTCTTTCGTGTAAACCGCTCCTCTTGTGCTGCCGCGACAATCTCGCCGTCCTGCACCAGACAAGCGGCGCTATCGTGATAAAAAGCAGAAATGCCAAGTATGTACATGGTGAGCTTCTCCCAGCTATCGCCGAAGAATACGCGTATTGAGACGAGAAAGCACCGATACGGAAGAGGGGAAGAACCCAAAGAAACCAGACCACCCAAAGAAACCAGACGGATCAAAGATCAGAGGCACCGTATAGGGCTCCTGGCCGGTTAAAAACCACGAGGTCTCCCTGACCACGTACGAACAGTTTCAACTCCTGCTGGCAGCAGATGCGGGCTTGTTCAGGAAGGTCCTGATGGGCCAGAAGGTTCTGAATTCCCATCGTTTGAGCCACCAGCTAGTGAAGCAAACAGCTGGTCATATGCTTGGGCTGAGCGAGCCCACGAGACATCTGTGGTCATCCCTGCCTCAACCAGTTGATCCCACATCGATCGATCCTGATACAGCGCCACAGTTCGGCGCAATACGGTCAGAAGAGCCTCTTCCGTGTCCTCCTCAACATGAAACCCGGTCGCCTGTCCCGCCTGCCGAGCCCGCGCGGGAAGCGGCGCGACCGTGTCTGCCAACCCACCTGTCTTTCTCACTACGGGAACCGTTCCATAGCGGAGACTGTAGAGCTGGCTGAGGCCGCATGGCTCATACCGCGACGGCATCACAAACACATCTGCTCCTCCCTCGATACGATGCGCGAGTCCGTCGTCGAAGCCGATACGAAGTCCCATACGATGAGGATAGCGTGCCTGGAGCGCCTTCAACTTGGCTTCGAGCTTCGGTTCTCCTGTTCCCAAGATCACCAGCTGCAGATCGTTCGCCATCAGTTGCGGAATAATGGTCGCTACAAGATCCAAGCCCTTCTGCCACGTCAGCCGTGCAATCACGCCAAGAAGCGGAACCGATGTTTCCGGCAACCGAAACTCCCGTTGAAGTGCCTGCTTACACACCTGTTTCCCTGAGCGATCGGTAGCTGAATAATTCGCGGGAAGATAGGGATCGGCTTCTGGATTCCATCGATCGATGTCGATACCGTTCAGAATGCCCAGGAGTCGGTCTGCTCGATTGCGCAGCACGCCCTCAAGCCCAAAACCGAATTCTGGCGTGAGGATTTCTCGCGCATAGGTGGGACTGACCGTCGTCACATAATCAGCAAACACAATTCCCCCCTTGAGCAGATTCACCGAGCCGTAATACTCAAGGGCCACGGGGTTAAACAACGATGGGTGCAGACCAGTTTTCTCGAATTGCTCTCCGGGAAAGAGGCCTTGATACCCCACATTGTGCAGAGTCAGTACGGTGCGCACTCCCTGGACCTCCGGCCGATCTCGATCAACGGTATTGAGATAGACCGCGCACAACGCTGTTTGCCAATCATGCAGGTGGAGGATGTGGGTATTCCATCGGCACGCGGTTCGGAGATGGGCAATCACCTCAATCGTCGCACGGCAGAAGAATGAAAACCGGTCGAGATTATCGGGATAGTCGATACCGCGATCTTGATACAGCTCCGGCCGGTCGAAGAAAGCCTCGTTCCGAATCGACCACACCCGCGCCCGTCGACCATCTTCGCCGATGGCAATGACATCTTCTTCAATCAGCGTCTCGACAAGCCCTTGAGGTGTCGGCACATGTAGACGACAGACGGAACGGAAGGATCGTCCTGACTCATTCAGGCAACGATAGCGCGGGAGGAGGAGAATGACGTCATGGCCAAGCTTCGCCAACTCAAGAAGCAACGCGCCAGCGACATCGGCAAGCCCGCCGGTCTTGGCATAGGGAACCGCTTCGGAGGAGACCATGAGTAGATTCAGAGGATGCTGGGTCAAGGAGGGCCTATAGGACGCATGGATACTATTGAGCGGCCGGCACTTCAAACCTGGAGCGAAACTTTTCTTCGTGTTTCCAACTGCGTCCCAACTCATGAAGTTGCGCCGCTGTCAGCGCTTCGCGATAGACAAGCCGTTCTTCAAAAAACACCACCAGCCACCCGTGATCAGGATAAGCCAAAAACAGCGCATCGCCGGCCTCAATAAGGCCCTCCCACCCTCGCGGCGGTTCTCCACTCGGCAACCTCGACCGCGGAATAAGCGAGTCGTCTTTCATGCCGAAGAACTGCATGAACTCGGCATGCTGATACGTCGGCGCTCCCCATGCCCCGACAAACGCGCGGGGGGTCAACTGACGGAGCACCAACTGGTTGTCTCGCACGTGGCGCTCTTGTTCTTCCAGCGAAGGCATCCCGCTGCAACTGAGGACCGACCCAATAGCGACCACGACTAACACGCCAGCCCATCCCAAGCGCCTCAGAAAATCAAGGCCCCGGAGCCGCTGCTCAGCGCACTGGGTCGGTCTGAACATACCCGCGAGTTTCCTCACAATAGGCGTCGGCTCCTTGGTTCAACAAGCTTCACAGGCTGACAGACGTCGCACTGACAGAGCCTCCGAAGAAGGGCATAGGAGTAAATACCGGTATCGTGGCCATCACTCCAAGAAAACTGCAGCGCATACCGTCCGACCGGCTGCACATCCTGCAATATGATCAAGAGGGGTACATCGTCCGGCTGCAAACGCCGTGCACCAGACCACTCGTCCACGCAGGCTGCGCAGGGACATTGCTGGCGGAGATACCTCACGGGATAGACGGCCTTGTGCCCATCGTTCCATTCGATGCCCAACACACCCTTCTCAATCCAGGTCATGTCTCTCGGTTCATACAGGGTTTCTGTCATGTTCACGAATTCCTTCTTACAACGTCCCTACTCAGGGGTTCAGGCTGAAGGCTGAAGACCGAAGACTAAAAGCCTTCGGTCTATCTACCTGCACCTGCGTAGTGACTTTCCTACTGACAAACATCCCATCCTCATGACAGATGCGACAGAAAATTCACAGGAGGCAGCTGTCTGCCTGCCACAACGGTGACATACCCTTCAATCACGTCTTCCACCTCGTGACGAACTTGCCCGGCGGCCTTCAGGCGATTGACCACAGCGGGCGAGAGCCGCAATGCTTGATGCAGAAACGCCAGGCTCCCTCGCGAGAGCGGCAAACAGCGGAAGGACTGGCGCGCAGCACAGCCGACGCAGACCAGGCCTCCGGACAGAGGAGAGAACTGCGGTTCTCCCATCAACCGGCCCTTGCCACAGGCGGCACAGTGATCGGTCTGAGGGCGAAACCCGATAAGGCCCAGCAGCCGAATCTGAAACAGCAGCGCCGTCAACGCCGGGTCCTGGCTCGTGACTAATGCGCGCAGGCCCTGTTCGAGCGTTTCGAAGAGCTGCGGGTCAGGATCCCCGTCCGGCGTCACGGCACTCACCACATTGACCATCCGCGCGGCAGCGGTCATCAGCGTCAAGTCTTCGCGAAACCGCATGAACGGCTCAACGAGATCGACTTGAGACACTCGATAGAGCGAATCGCCTGACTTTTCGAACAGGTTCAGATGGCAGATGGTGAGCGGTTCGAGTGATGCGCCGAGCCGGCTCCTCATCCGACGAGCCCCCCGAGCCACCGCGCGAACTTTTCCCATCTCCTTGGTATAGAAGGTTACGATACGATCCGCATCGCCCCACTTCCGACTTTTCAGCGTGATGGCCGCAGTCTTGATCAGTGGCATGGGGGAGATCCGTGAGATGGCATCCTATTAGCGAAGGTATTCCATGAACAGGGTGGCCAGGGAGAGATAGATGGTAATGCCCGTGATATCATTGGCTGTCGTCACAAAGGGGCCGGCCGCAACAGCAGGATCCACCCTCATTCGCTTCAGCACGATGGGCATGAACGTCGCCATACTGGTTGAAACCATGAACGCGATAATTAGCGAGATCCCCACGACCATACCCAGAAACGCTTGATGCCAAATCCAGCCAACGATCGTGAGAATCATGCCGCAGGCGAGCCCCATCAGTAGTCCAACCTTGATTTCCCTGAAAAACACGGTACGCACATCCGTCAGCTCGATCAGCCCTGTCGCCAATCCGCGAATAATGAGGGTCGAAGACTGAAGGCCCACGTTTCCACCCATGGCGGCGATGACCGGAATAAAACTTACGATGGCTACCACTTCCTGAATCGTGTACCGGAACTCCCACAGAATCGCGCCCGACAACAGACTGCCGACTAGATTCGTAAAGAGCCACGGGAGCCGGTGTTTTGCCGACGCCACACTGGAGGATTTCGAGACCGAGTCCTCTTCGATCGCGCCGGCCATCTTGAGCATGTCTTCAGTCGCTTCTTCCCGGATCACGTCCACGACGTCGTCAACCGTGATAATGCCGACCAATTTGTTGTCGTTGTCGATGACCGGAATCGCGAGCAAGTTGTAACTCGCTACCTGGCGGGCGACTTCTTCCTGGTCCATGTCGACCGTCACGCTGATCACGTCGCGCATGGCGATATTTTTCAGCGGCGTCGTGGGAGGGACCGTCAGCAACTGCCGCAGAGAGAGCACCCCGACCAAGCGCTCATCCTTGTCGGTCACGTAAATATAGAACACCATTTCCGCATCCGTCGCCAGCTGGAGACGTCGGATGGCATCTTGCGCCGTCGCATCTTCCGGGAGCGCGAAGAACTCCGTCGTCATGATGCCGCCGGCCGTACCCTTCGGATACTTCAGCAGGTCGGCGACTTCCGTGGAGTCCTCCGTCCGCATCAGCGAGAGAATCTCTTTGGCTCGTTCTTCCGGCAGAACCCCGAGGAGGTAGGCCACGTCGTCAGGGCCGAGGTCTTTGATCAGCCAGGCGATATCCGAGTGCAGCAGGTCCGCCAGCACCTGATTGATACTGTCGCTGTCGAGCTCGCTCAGCACTTGGCCGCGCTTCGACTCGCCTCGCACCAGTTCGAAAACTTCCCGCTTTTCTTTGGGGGACGACAGATGCACAATCACTTTCGCCACGTCGGCCTGATGCATCCGGCCCAGCATCTTCGAAAGATTGGTGATCGCACCCCGGTGCAACAGCCGTTGCACCGACAACAGCACGATGTCGGACTTGGTCCGGCCTCGATCGGCCTGGTCACGCAGCGTGTCGCGGAGGAGATCTTTATCCCCTGGACGAGGAGGCGGATCCACTGGATTCGATTCTGTCATACGTTCTGTCGGCTGCATCACGATCCTGTTAGTAACCTAATTCGGTGAGGGCATGCTCATCTTCTCGCCACGCCGCCCGCACTTTCACCCACAGCTGCAGAAACACTTTCATCCCAAAGATCTGCTCCATCTCACGTCGTGCATCGGTCCCGACCTCCTTGAGTCTCTCTCCGTGCTTCCCGATCACGATCGCCTTGTGAGACTCTCGCTCGACCAGCACCGTCGCGCTGATGCGGGCCAGCTTCCCCTCCTCGACAAATTCGTCGATCTCCACGGCAACCGAGTAGGGCACTTCTTCATATGTCTGGTGCAAAATCTTCTCGCGAATCATCTCGGCTGCCAAGGTCCGCATGGACTGATCAGTGACGGTGTCTTCATCATAGGCCGCATCCCCTTCCGAAAGATGGGCCACGGTCACGGACAGCAATCGATCGACATTATCGCCGGTTTCAGCCGATACCGGCACCACTTCCGTCCAACCGAATAACCTGGCGTACGTTTCCATCACCGGCAGCAACTTGAGCTTATTGACCAGATCCACCTTGTTCAGCACCAGGATTACAGGACGCGGACGCTTCCTGACCGCCCCTTTCACATGATCGATGACCAATAGATCACCGGGACCAGGCGAACTCGTCGTGTCCATCAACACGTACAAGATATCTGCCTCCTCCAGCACGTCGACCGCGGTGCGGACCATGCGACGATTGAGCAGATGTTGCGGCTTGTGCAACCCCGGCGTATCGAGCAAGGCAATCTGCGCACCCGGTGCATGCACGACCCCAAGAATTCTCGTCCTCGTCGTTTGCGGCTTGTCCGAGACGATCGCAATCTTCTGCTCAAGCAATCGATTGAGCAATGTCGACTTGCCGACGTTCGGTCGTCCAATAATCGCCACTGTGCCAAACTTCATGGTGCTACGGGCGTGGCCGCTCCTGCGATGGTGATGGGACCAATTGATACACGGTTTCACCTTTACGAACGTAGCCGAGCTGTTCTCGCGCCAACTGTTCGATTTTCGCGGGATCGTGCTCCACACGATCGATGTCCTCCCGAAGCGTGCGGGTCGTCCGTTGCAATTCCTGAAGGTCCACGTCCAGCTGTTGGGCGTGCTCGCGCATGGAGAAGTAGCGCGGTAGACCCATGTCGCCAAAGACCAAGACGATCAGCATCAGCAAGCACGCGGCGACTCCAACATAGTACGCGCCCGTCACTATGCGACGCTCCCAATCGAGCCACTGCCGTCCCCGATTCCGCTTAATGATCATTGTCGGTTGCTCATGATCAGCATCGCCCCGGCACCGCCTCACGACCCCGATAGACTGCGCGCGAACCCAGCTCTTCCTCGATCCGGAGCAATTGATTGTACTTGGCCACGCGATCCGTTCGGGACAGCGACCCGGTCTTGATGAGCCCGCTATTGGTCGCGACTGCCACGTCCGCAATCGTCGTATCCTCCGTTTCCCCGGATCGATGCGAAATGATCGCCGTGTAGCCAGACCGTTTCGCCAACTCAATCGCCTCCAGCGTTTCCGTCAACGTGCCGATCTGGTTGAGCTTGATCAGAATGGAATTCGCGATCCCTTCCTTGATCCCTTTGGCAAAGATCTCCACATTGGTCACGAAGATATCGTCTCCGACCAATTGGACCCGCTTGCCCAACTTCTCCGTCATCATCTTCCAGCCCTTCCAATCCAACTCGCTTAACCCATCTTCGATAGAGAGAATCGGATATCGATCCACGAGCTTTCCATAGTAACGGATCATCTCCTCGGAGGAACGCTCAGGATTCTTTTCGGCTTCAAGACGGTACCGGCCCTTCTCATAGAGTTCACTGGCCGCACAGTCCAATGCGAGGGCGATATCGCGCCCCGGTTTATAGCCGGCCTCCTCGATTGCCTGCATGATCAGGCTGAGCGCCTCTTCATTCGACTGGAGGTCCGGCGCAAACCCGCCTTCGTCACCGACCGCAGTGTTCAACCCTTTTTTCTTCAACAGCGACTTGAGTGTATGGAACACCTCCGTCGCCATCCGGAACGCCTCGCTGAAACACGTCGCGCCCACCGGCATGATCATGAACTCTTGCAAGTCCAACCGATTGTCGGCATGGGCTCCGCCGTTGATGATGTTCATGAGCGGCACCGGCAGCACTCGCGCATTCGGCCCGCCAAGATATCGATAGAGCGGCTGGCCTGTTTCAGCTGCCGCCGCCTTCGCCACAGCCAGCGACACACCGAGAATAGCGTTGGCGCCGAGCTTACCCTTCGTTTTCGTGCCATCCAGATCGATCATCGTCTGATCGATGCCGGCTTGGTCGAACGCTTCCTGCCCTAAGAGCTCCGGCGCGATCAGCTTGCTGATATTGGCCACGGCCTTCGAGACGCCTTTCCCCATCCAACGCTTCTTGTCGCCATCGCGCAGTTCGATCGCTTCCTTCTCGCCGGTGGAAGCTCCGGAGGGCACCGCCGCCCGCCCGCGCGCTCCACTCTCCAGCGTGACCTCCGCCTCGATCGTCGGATTCCCTCGTGAATCCAAAATCTGCCGTCCTTTGACTTCTCGAATCGCGCTCATACTCCCCTCTCAGGCTGCTGAAAAAGCTAACATTCCACCCGCCCAGCCCCGGCGCGCCAAGACGCGCCTTTTCCCGATCTTCGTTCTCGGTTCAAGAAAATCCTCAACGGGGACCCAGCCGCCTCACCACTCGGCGGCGCGCACAGACTTGGTGCTCCTTATTCGTCGCACCGTGCGCCCCAGAAGCTACGCCTCCGTTGTCGTTGGCTGCCTTTTTGAGCAGCCTGTCCGACCGCAGTCAAATCCCCACCCCGATCACCCTCAAGGGATGGGGCTGGGTTGCCTTCGACTGCGCGCGTCGGACGAGCACAGTCTCATCGTGCGCGTTCCGCGAGCAAAGAAGGCACCCAGCCCCATCCCAACCGCTTCACAACCACGGCTAACGACTCACCGCGTTGACCTGAGGCTACGGCTTTTCGTTGGCGAAGCAACCGATCCTTGACTGGCTTCTTCAGCACAAGACCCTGGTCTGGATCGCCCAATAGCTCTAGCAGTTTCTGCTCAACCGTCGATTCGATAATTTCCTTCAGTTCATGCTTGGTCATTCTGGCCACGGTCGCTGCCATATCATTCCTCCTCGACCTTCAGATTCTCCCGCGAATCCAAAATCTGCCGTCCTTTAATCTCTCGAATCGCACTCATGCTTTTCACTTCCTGTTATGATCCACTTCCCCAATCAACGCAACCCACTGTGGGTAAAGCGAGCCTGCCTTCAACTTGCGCGCATCGAGCGACCGTCATCCATTTAATTGATCCTTCCAAGCTCGCTCACTCGTTCTCTTGGAATGGCACCCGTGTTGGTCCCACTGCGGCCGTCGAGCGAGCACATTCTGATCGTGCGCGCTCCGGGAGCAAGGGATCGGCACGGGTGTCATTCCACCTCTTTCATCGTGCGCGTTCTGCGAGCACAGAAACCTGCCTGACGGCTCCTCTCTGTCATCACACCAGCCTCTTTTTTAGCAACTCATTCACCTTCCCCGGATTCGCCTTGCCTCCACTTGCCTTCATCACCTGCCCGACCAGGAATCCGAGCACTTGCTGCTTGCCCTCTTTGAACTGCGCCACCTGCGTCGGATTCTTCGCGAGCACGTCACCGATAATCTTGTCGAGCGCCCCTTCGTCGGATACCTGAATGAGCCCCTTCTCTTGAACAATCTGTTCCGGAGTCTTCCCGCTGCTGTAGACTTCCGGAAAGATCTCGCGCGCGACTTTCAAACTGATCGTCCCTTGATCGACCAACTGAAGAAGGCTGACGAGCCGTTCAGGTGAAACCAGGGAGACACTCGCATCGGTCCCCGAGTTATTCAGTTCTCTGGTGAGCTCGCCCATGACCCAGTTGCTCACCGTCTTGGGCTGCTTGAACAGCTTCACGCAGGATTCGAAGTAGTCGGCCACCGCCTTCGAGGCCGTCAACAGGCCGGCATCGTACTCAGACAGCGCAAACTCGCTGACAAATCGTTTCATTCGGGCTGCCGGCAGTTCGATTACGTGTTTGCGAAATCCCTCGATCCATTCCTTTTCCAGCTTGAGTGGCACCAGATCTGGATCAGGGAAGTAGCGATAGTCGTGCGCCTCCTCTTTGGAGCGCATCACCACCGTCTCGCCACGGTCGAGATTCCAGAGGCGGGTCTCCTGGTTGATCTTGCCGCCCTCGCTCAACACCTTCGTCTGGCGCTTGATCTCGTATTCGATGGCATCCTTGACGAACTTGAACGAATTGATGTTCTTGAGCTCGACCTTTGTTCCAAACTCCTTCTGACCCAACGGACGGAGCGAGAGATTCGGCTCGCAGCGGAAACTCCCTTCATCCATATTGCCGTCGCAGACCTCGAGATACATGAGCACATCGCGGAGGCCCTTCAAATAGGCCACGACTTCATCGGCCGATCGCAAGTCCGGCTCCGTCACGATTTCCAGCAGCGGTGTTCCCGCCCGATTCAAATCGACGCGGCTCCCGTTAGTACCGGCGACGTGGACACTCTTCCCCGCATCTTCTTCCAGATGGGCGCGACGGATGCGGACGCGCCTTTTGCCTTCACTTGCCGCAATCTCGATCCAGCCATGCTCACAGATCGGCGCCTCGTATTGTGAAATCTGATAGCCCTTGGGCAGATCCGGATAGAAGTAGTTCTTGCGTGCAAATAGATTATTTGCCGCAATGGTGCAATTCAGAGCCAGCCCCGCACGCACCGCCATCTCGACCGCCGCCTGATTGAGCACCGGCAATGTGCCGGGGAGCCCCAGACACAAGGGACAGGTCTGGCTATTGGCCGTGAGCCCAAACATCGTCCCGCAGCCGCAAAACAGCTTGGACTTCGTCCGCAACTGCGCATGCACTTCCACTCCAATGACGGCTTCGTAGATCATGACTTAGCCGCGATCCTCTCCACGCAACCGATTACGCTCGCGTCGCATCGCCTCACGACCGACGTCAAAGGCCTCGCGCAGGACCGACTTCTTCGAGTCCGCAAATTCCTTCCCCTCTCCCACAACCTCTTCGAAAGTCTCACCGGCGCAGCCTGCCAAATCCCGCAGATTGCCTTCTGCACGACGGGCATAGCCACGTAGCTGCTCGCGCGACTCGCGTCCGGTCTGTGGAGCCAGCAATAATGCCGCCACTGCGCCTAGCGCCGCGCCGCTCAGGAATACGAGCACGACTGCTGCTGAGGATCCTCGATCATCCGCCATTGCGATGCCCTCCTTCTTCTCGAAAGCGCTCCTTCATGACTTTGGTTGCGGCTTTAAATCCAGCGACCACGCTCGCCACATTACTCAACATCGATCCGCTCGAGCCCTTCACGACATCGTGCACGTGCTGAACCGATTCCCCCACTTCCCCGACCGCGTGCAAGAGGACGGCAGCATGCTCGATTCCCATGCGGGCTTGCTCTGTCAGATCGTTCACGTTGTGACTCACCGCCCGAAGTTCGCCGATCAGTGGCGGCAAGTCGTTGTTCATTTTGGCCAGAAGCTGTTCGGACTCCGCGACGGTCTTGCGAACCTGAATCAGCACGGGCACGAGGAAGCCCACCAGCAGCGCAAACGCGACAGCTACAAGAATCGCAGCTATTTCGACGATCGTCATAAAGCCTCCAAAGCACGTGAAACGTGAGGCGTTAAACGTAAAATGTGGAGGAACCAGACCAGCTTCCGTGTCACGTTCTTACCTTTCACGTTTTACCTTTCACCTTTCACCATTTTTACCGTATCATCGGCTTCTTCGCCCGCCACTGCGTACTCTGTTCGTAAGCATAGGCCGCTCGCAAGAGTGTCTCCTCTTCGAAAGGGCGACCGATCATCTGCAACCCGATGGGAAGCCCTGCCTGACTGAAACCACAGGGTAACGAAATCGCAGGTACACCGGCGAGGTTCGCCGAAATGGTGAAAATGTCCGACAAATACATCTGGAGCGGGTCGTCGCCCTTCGCCCCAAACTTGAATGCCGGCGTGGGTGTCACGGGCGTTACGATGAGATCGACGTCCCGAAACGCCGCCTCGAAATCTTGGCGAATCAATGTTCGCACCGCCTGCGCCTTGCCATAATAGGCATCGTAATACCCAGCGCTGAGGACGTAAGTCCCCAGCATGATCCGGCGCTTCACTTCCGGCCCAAAGCCTTCCTGCCGCGTCTTCATATACAACTCGAGCAGATCTTTGGTCTCTTTGGCACGAAGTCCGAACTTCACCCCGTCATATCGGGCCAGATTCGAGCTGGCTTCGGCCGTGGCAATCACATAGTAGACGGCTACCGCCGCGTCTGTCCGCGGCAACTGAATTTCCTTGATCTCCCCGCCGAGCTTTTTCAATTCTTGGATCGCCGCCCGCACGACCTGCTCCACTTCAGGGTCCAGCCCCTCCGCAAAGAACTCGACCGGCACACCGACATTCAGCTTCTTGAGATCTCTCTTCTTGAGCGCCTTCAGATAGTCGGGCACCGGAACATCAGCCGAAGTCGAATCCAACGGATCGTGACCGGCAATGGCTCCGAGAAGGAACGCAGCATCCGTCACATCTTTTGTAATCGGCCCAATCTGATCGAGCGAGGAGGCAAAGGCGACCAGCCCGTACCGAGAGACCCGCCCATAGGTCGGCTTGAGACCCACCACCCCACAAAACGCCGCAGGCTGCCGGATCGACCCGCCGGTATCAGACCCCAACGCCGCGGCACATTCGTCGGCCGCCACAGCCGCGGCAGATCCTCCGCTGGATCCACCCGGCACACAGTGCAGATTCCAGGGATTGCGGCTGGGTCCAACGGCGGAATTCTCGGTTGATGAGCCCATCGCAAATTCATCGAGGTTGGTCTTCCCGAGTAGTAAATACCCCTGCGCGCGCAGCTTGGCAATCACAGTCGCATCGTATGGCGGAACGAAGTTCCCGAGCATACGGGACGCGCAGGTCGTGAGCACTCCCTCGGTACAGATATTGTCTTTGATCGCCAGTGGCATGCCCATCATCGGCGACGTCTTGCGCCACCCTTTCAAGGAGGCATCGAGCGCGCCTGCTTGCGCCACCGCCGCATCTTTGGTCTGCGTGATGTAGGCCTTCACCTTGGACTCCACCTGGCCGATCCGCAATCCATAGGCACGAACGATCTCCGTGGCCGTGACTTCGCCGGCCGTGAACTTTTCATGGAGCTCGTAAAGCGAGAGTTTATGAATCGACATCAGCGCTTCGTCTTCCCGGCAACAATCCGGTTCTTCTCGTTGACTAGGATAATCTTGGGAGCATGCCGTTTGATTTCCTCTTCTGCGTAATACTCGTAACAGAAGATGATAATCTGATCGCGAACCGCGCCTTTTCGCGCCGTCGGGCCATTGAGGATAATCTCACCCGCGCCGCGTTTGCCCGCCATGGCATAGGTCATGAAGCGCTCGCCGTTATTCAGATTGGAACAGACGATCGCCTCATAGGGCAAAATCCCCGCTGCTTCCATCAAATCCTCGTCGATCGTCAGACTGCCTTCGTAGTCGAGGCAGGACTCCGTCACCGTGGCCCGATGAATTTTCGACCGCAACATTTGCCTGAACATTCGAACCTCGTTTAAAGGGGTTGCCGATCTTCAATAATTTTTGGAACCACAAAAAACCCGTCGGCCGACTCCGGCGCATTGGCCACCGCGCGCTCGACGGACAGGGACGGCCGCGCAATGTCGGAACGAAACACATTGACTTGCCCCAGCACCGTCGCCGTCGGTTCCACGCCTGTGGTGTCGTACTGTTTTAATGTCTCCACATGAGTGAGAATCTGGCTCAACTGCTTCGCAAACGCCGCCTTCTCAATATCCGTCAACTCCAGCCGCGCCAGCTTCGCAACCTTCTCAACTTCTTGCTTCGTAATTTCCACTCTTTTCTTCCCTCTCGCCATGCCAAGACAGCTCTTACACCGGTGGGTAAGTCCTACCTAGGGTCACCCGAAGTCATTGATATTACACGCACAGACTGCGTCCTCAAAAAACCACGTGTTGACCCGCACCGATTCATCGACCTCATGTATGGGAAAACGGGAAAAATAAAGTTTTTTTCTGGACACGTTTGGAGCCAGAATATCACGGAACCTATAGAAATTCCAGGGAAATTCGAGCGGAAATCCAGGCGGAATTCCACCACGACCAGACGAGCGCTCCCTCTCAGTGTGTCGAAGGCTCCTCGTGAGGGACACCAGTGCCAGCCAGGGTAATTGGGTCTCTGCTGAATTATGTTTGACACGAGACGGATGCACACCGTCAACCGTCGTGTACAAGGGAGCAGTCGGGGGACAAAATAGGCATTACAGATGTGGCAGGGCCTTCTGCGATTCTGGGGAATAACACTGAAACCGTTTCTCAGTTGTGGAATACGAACGAATCAGCTAGATTTTTCTCCACCAGGTCACGTATCCCCCAGTCCTAGACTGGCCATAACCACATGCTGCTGTTTCCCTCCAAGAGGGCCAGCGCGCCATCCCTGGTGTATTCATGCTGATCGGGGCCAGACCATGAAGCGGATTGATCTGATCGCAGGGGCGCGGCCCAATTTCATGAAGATTGCGCCAATCATCGACGCGCTGAACGCGGCCGAAGCGCGGGGCGGTTCGTTGCGGTTTCGTCTGATCCATACAGGCCAACATTACGACCCCGCCATGTCCGGGAGCTTCTTCGAGGAGCTCGGCATCCCGGATCCGGACATCAATCTGGAAGTAGGCTCGGGCACCCAGGCTGAACAGACCGCCGCTATCATGGTCAACTATGAAAAGGCCCTGCTGAAGCAGAAGAGCGACCTCTGCCTGGTCGTGGGGGACGTGACCTCGACCATGGCCTGTTCCATCGCCGCTCGGAAGCTGGGCATACCGGTGGCGCATGTGGAAGGCGGTATCCGCTCCGGCGACTGGACGATGCCGGAAGAAATCAACCGGGTCGTGACCGACTCCATCACGAACTGGTTTTTCACCACCAGCGAAACCGCCAACGACAATCTTCGCCGCTCCGGTGTCACGGAAGATCGCATCTTCTTCGTCGGCAACACCATGATCGACACTCTGCTCAAGCAGCTCCCGCGCCTGCGTCCACCAGCCTGTTGGGAATCGCTGAAGCTCAAGCCAAACAACTACTTCGTGGTCACCCTGCATCGCCCGGCAAATGTAGATGGGGAGCAACAGTTACTACGTCTGCTGCATGCCATCGCCGAAGGCACGCGTGGCTTGCCGGTGGTGTTTCCGGTCCATCCTCGTACCGCCAAGAACCTGCTCGATCTCGACAGCAAGACGCCACAACTGAATTATGTCGATCCACTGGGTTACTTAGAATTCAACTATCTGGTGCAGCATGCCCGTGGCGTGATTACCGATTCAGGTGGCATCACCGAGGAGACGACTGTTCTTGGCATACCGTGCTTGACCCTGCGCGACAACACCGAACGTCCCGAGACCATCACGATTGGGACGAACGAGCTCATTGGGACCAATCCGACCGACCTGCCGCCGGCGCTGGCGCGATTACTGGCGGGGCAGTGGAAAAAAGGTGCGATTCCTCCGAAATGGGATGGCAAGGCAGCAGAGCGAATCATCGAGAATCTCGAACGATTGCTCCGAAACAAATAGCGCAACTCTTTGTGTCCACGGAAAATAAAGTTTTTACCTGAATGGCGCTGTCCGACGAAAGACAGTTCTCACAGACCAGCACCCGAAGTCCTTGCATTTACGGGTATCGGTACTGCTGAGCCTGCAAACAGACAACCGGTCCCTGCTACTCGACTGTCACGCTCTTGGCCAGGTTCCGTGGCTGATCCACATCCGCGCCGCGCAGCACTGCAATATGGTACGCCAAGAGCTGCAGTGGAATCGTAAATAAAATCGGTGACAGCAAGGGATGTGTGTCGGGAATCGTGAACACCGCATCGGCGATCTTCCCCAACTCCCGCTCGCCTTCCGCCACGAACGCGATGACCGGCGCGCGTCGAGCCTTCACTTCCATCAGATTGCTCACGGTCTTTTCGTACAACCGATCCCTCGGCGCCAACACGACCACCGGCATGTCCTTATCGATGAGCGCGATCGGGCCGTGTTTCATCTCTCCTGCGGCATAGCCTTCCGCATGAATGTAGGAAACCTCTTTCAGCTTCAATGCTCCTTCGAGCGCGATCGGATAGTTGATGCCGCGACCGAAGAACAAGAAGTTCCGCTTCTTGTAATACCGCTTGGCAATCGCGACAATTTCCGCCTCGCGACCGAGCACCCGCTCGACCAATGCCGGAAGCCGGACTAGGCGATCGAGCCAGGACTTGCCGTCCGCGACAGACAGGATTCCGCGCACGCGGCCCAAATGCAACGCCAGCATGTAGAGCGCCGTGAGCTGCGCGGTAAAGGCTTTGGTCGAAGCGACGCTGATCTCAGGCCCACAATGCGTGTAGAGGACGCCGTCTGATTCGCGAGCCAGGGTACTGCCTACCACGTTCACGATCGAGACGACACGCGCTCCTTTTTTCTTCGCTTCACGCGCGGCGGCCAACGTGTCCGCCGTCTCGCCGGACTGCGAGATCGTGATAAAGAGATCGTCTTTCCTGACCAGCGGATCGCGGTAGCGGAATTCACTGCTGATATCGACTTGGACCGGCGTACGGGCCATCTCCTCCAGCAAATACTTCCCCACCATCCCCGCGTGCCACGAGGTGCCACAAGCAACAATCCAGATCCGTCCGACAGCGGCAAATTCTTTCGGCGTCAATCCGATATCCGGCAGATCCGCCTCGCCGGTATCGTAGGAATAGCGCCCGCGCATCGTGTCGAGAATCGTCTGCGGCTGTTCGTGAATCTCCTTCAGCATGAAGTGCGGGAATCCGCTCTTTTCCGCCGCGGAGGCATCCCAGGTGATCTTCGTCAATTTCCGTTTTACAGATCGTCCCTCGATATCGGTGAAATGGATGTCAGTCGCGGTCATAACCGCCACATCGCCCTCTTCGAGGTAGGTCACGTCACGGGTATGGGCGAGCATGGCCATGACGTCGGAGGCGACAAAGGACGCCTTGGCGGTTGTGCCCACGACCAGCGGGCATCCAGAACGCGCCGCAATCATCGTTCCCGGTTCCCGTTCCGAAATGACGGCAAGCGCATAACTCCCTCGCACATCCTTCGTGGCGGCTCGCACCGCCTCGGTCAGCTTCATGCCCTGCTGGAGATATTTATCGATCAGATGCGCTACGACTTCCGTGTCCGTTTCCGAATGAAACTTGTAGCCCTCTTTTTCCAATTGCTGTTTCAGCGGCTGATAGTTTTCGATGATGCCGTTGTGCACGAGCACGCAGCCTTTCGAACGGTGCGGGTGGGCGTTTTGCTCGGAGGGCTTCCCGTGCGTCGCCCATCGCGTGTGGCCGATCCCCACGGGGCCCTTGAGATCGTTCTCCTTGAGTGACTTCTGAAGATTGGCGAGTTTGCCGACCGTGCGCCGAATTTCGATTTTGTCGCCTTGCAGTACCGCGACGCCCGCTGAATCGTAACCTCGATACTCCAGTTTGGCGAGGCCGGCGATCAGAATCGGCACCGAGTCCTGATCGCCTACATATCCGACAATTCCACACATATGGGGGGCTACCTCCGCTTCTTAAGCTGATTGCTCGCTAAGACAGATGCCTGTTTCTCCGTGAGGCGGGAGGGGTGAGGCGAGTGGATTCCGTTTTACGTTTCACGTTTAACGCTTCACGATCCCCGCCGGTTTGCAGCGCCCGCCGGCGCGCAGCCCATCCTGCACGATTCACTTGAGGCACCCGCCCAATCACTAAGGCATCCGCCGGCACATCCTCCGTGACCGTGGTGCCGGCTGCGATGATGGCCCCCGCCCCCACTGTCACTGGTGCGATCAACTGCGTATCGCTGCCGAGAAAGACCCCATCCCCGATCACCGTTTGAAACTTCCGCACACCGTCGTAGTTACAGGTGATGGTGCCGGCGCCAATGTTGACCCCTTTCCCAATTTTTGCGTCCCCCAGGTAACTCAGATGGTTCGCCTTCGATCCTTCGCCCAGATCGGTTTTTTTCATCTCGACAAAGTTCCCGACCTTGGCCTTCTTCCGCACCACCACACCGGGACGCAGATGGGCAAACGGGCCCAAGTGCGCGTCGTCCTCAATATGAGAATCGGCACATACGCAGTGATCGAGAATCTCTACGCCATTGCCGACAATGCATCTCGTCAGTCGTGTATTGGACCGCAACACACAATCTTCCCCGATAGTCGTTGCCCCCTCGAGCGTCACGTTGGGATACAGAATCGTGTCTTTCCCGATCGTGACTGCCGCGTCAATCCAAGTTGAGGCCGGATCGATCATCGTCACCCCGGCAGCCAGCCAGCGGTCCCGAATCTGCTGCCGCACCACCTGTTCCGCCTCAGCGAGCTGTCGGCGCGTATTCACTCCAAGTCCTTCGTCGGAATTGTCGAGCACCACAGCGGCCACACGCTGCCCGGCACGTTCCGCGAGATGAATGATATCCGTCAAATAATATTCCCCTTGGGTGTTGCTGGGGTCGAGCTTTTCCAAGGCGCTGAAGAGAAACTCCCCGTCGACCACATAGGTGCCCGCGTTGATTTCACGGATCGCCTGCTCCTCTGCATTGGCGTCACGATCCTCGACGATACGAGAGACGCCCCGCTCGGCGGAGTGCGCACGCACGACCCGTCCGTATCCGCTTGCGTTTGCGATCACCGCGGTAAGAATGGTTACGGTCGCACGTTCCGTCTCGTGGACACGAAGGAGTTCGCGCACGGTCGCTTCCCGGAGCAGCGGCGTATCGCCGTTCAAAATCAGATACCATGATGGAGCGCCCCGCTTGCCCACCGCAAAGACCGGGCGGCTCTGCAAGACCGCATGGCCTGTGCCCAATTGCTCCCGTTGCTCAACAATCGCCACGGGAGAGACGCCGCTCTTTCCTGACGTCGCGCGGTCGATTACCTGGCGAACCAGATCAGCCTGATGCCCCACCACGACAGCCACACGATCCCCGGCGACGCGCAATCCGAGCCCCACCGAATAGAGCACCATCGCCTGGCCGGCCACCGGATGCAGCACCTTCGCCTGTTTTGAGCGCATACGCTTCCCGAGCCCGGCAGCCATCACGACCACCGCAAGGCCGGCAATCTTCCCCTGTTGGTCGAGGTTGACCGGCTTCTTCACCGTCGAGATTTCAGTAGCTCGTGGACGCCTCATCCGATCGGCACCCCCGTTTCAGGCTGTTTGACCGCACCCCACCTCGTCGCGGCATTCACGGCCGATCCCAGCGACGTGGACGGTGAGCAGAGCCCGCCTGAGACGATGAGCTTCATCGCTTCTTCTACGCTCATGTCGACGGACGTGACTTCATGCTCCGGTACCAACAGAAAATAGCCGGACGTCGGATTCGGTGACGTCGGCACATACACGTGGATCAGCGGCTCCTGCGCGAGATCTTGCATCTCCCCTTTGGTCACGCCCGTCACAAAGGCGATACAATAATGGCCATTCTTGGGAAATTGAATCATCACGACGCGGTTGTACGACGCATGCTCCGAGAACGACAAAATATCCATCATGGATTTCAACGTCGAGTAGATCCCTCGCACGAGCGGCACACGATTCAACCATGCCTCCCACCACTTCACGATTCGCCGGCCCATAAAATTGGTGGCAAACAGCCCGGCTGCAAAGACCAAGGCGATCAACGCCAGAATCCCCAGCCCCGGTACATAATGACTTGGCACCAACCGGACCAGGAGATCCCCGAGAATCCCATCGACGGCCACGAAAAGAGCCTTCAAAATGAGGACGGTTCCCCAGATGGGGATAATCACGAGCAAGCCCGTCAGAAAGTAGCGTTTTAGCAAGGTTTTCAGCATCAATGTCAGCCGATGGAAGTAGAGGGTTATCATACAGAGAATTACGAAAGTCTCGCAAGCCTTTTCTTGCTATTTTCAACAACTTGGAATACCATCCCGCCCGTTTTCTTTACCGACAAGGGTGCCAAGCGATGGGGGCAAAGCAGCAACAGACTCGTGGCCTGTTTATTACCCTGGAGGGGGTCGAAGGCAGCGGGAAGAGCACCCAGATTCGCCAACTCGCGGAGGTGCTGACCAAGGCAGGGTACCACGTACTCCAAACCAGAGAACCGGGTGGCACTGCTACAGCCGAAGCGATCCGCCACATCCTCCTCACTGCGTCGTCACACGAACCAGTCACACCTCAAGCCGAAGCCCTGCTGATCTTCGCCGCGAGATGTCAGCACGTCACGCATCTCATCATGCCGGCACTGCGGCGCGGCACCGTGGTATTATGCGACCGGTTTTCCGATTCCACGTTTGCCTATCAAGGATTCGCGCGCGGCCTTGATCTTCGGTGGCTGCGGGCGGCCAACAAGGTCGCAACCGGCGGCCTGACGCCGGATCTCACCGTCGTACTCGACCTCCCAGTTTCAGTGGGCTTGGCCAGGCGGCGAGTCGAGCATGGACAACAGAATCGGCTGGACCGTGAGACAGAACGTTTTCATCGAAAGGTGCGCCGGGGATTTCTGGCGCTTGCCGCTGAAGAGCCTGGCCGCATGACGATCGTGAATGCGAATCGACCCGCGCAGGAAGTCCGGGAGGAGCTCACTGAGATCGTGCTAGGCTGGATGGCTCGACCGGGTCGCACTTCACGCCGCCGGAGTCAGCATGCCATTTCGTGACTGTATCGGCCATCAACAATCCATCGCTTTCCTACAATCCGCCGTTACCCATGAGCGCCTGGCTCACGCCTATCTGTTCCACGGCGAGGAGGCGATTGGAAAACGATTGACGGCCATTCGCCTCGCGCAAGCGCTCAACTGCGAACAGCCTCCCGAGGCGGACGGACTCGACAGTTGTGGCGCGTGCCGGTCCTGCCGGCAGATCGAAGCCCGCACGCATCCTGACTTTTTCGTCATCGAGCCGGACCCGGAACAGGCCACCCAGCAAATCAAAATTGAGCAAGTCCGCGAGATCGAGCACCAGATCATGTACCGTCCGCTCATCGGTGCGCGAAAAATCTGTTTGATCAACGACGCCGACCGCATGACGATCGGCGGGGCCAACGCGCTGTTAAAAACGTTGGAAGAGCCACCCGCGCATAGTCTCTTCCTCGTCATCTCGAGTCGCCCCGCGGCCCTCCCGGCGACCATCCGGTCACGCTGTCAGGCCCTTCGCTTTACGACACCGGCTCGCACACAGGTGGAAGCCGCGCTCATCCTGAAACGTGAAATCCCTCCCGCAGACGCACGGTTCCTTGCCATCATCAGCGAAGGCCGTATCGGGGAAGCCCTCCTCGCCGATGTGAAAGACATTCGCGGGCGCCAACAGGAGCTCGTGGACTTGGTCCGTCCCCAATCCTTGCAATCGATCGGGGCCATCCTGTCCTCCGCGGAAGCGATTGCGAAAGCCGATCGTGCACCAGACATGCTCGCCTGGCTCGCTCGCTGGATCCGGGACCTCGTCTTGCTTCAGGTCGGAGGAGATCGTGACCAGATACTCTACCTTGACGATCTCACAACGCTCGAAGCCTACGCACAACAGGCCAACACCGATGCTCTGTTGGACCTGCTTCGTGAGATTGAGATGACCGAGCAGCGCGCCACGCGGCACCTCAATCTCCACATGGCGCTGGAAATGATCTTGCTCCGCCTGCGCGACGCGGTGACTGCGTCGTCCCTCCCGCTACCCGCCTAGCTTTCGCCGTTTATTACCTGGTATCTTTTCGTTCGACCATGAGTGCACCGAATACCTTTTACATCACGACACCGATCTATTACGTGAACGACGTGCCGCATATCGGGCACGCCTATACCACCGTGGCTGCCGACGTGCTGGCTCGCTACTGGCGCCTGCGAGGACGCGACGTCTTCTTTCTCACCGGACTCGATGAACATGGACAAAAAGTTCAGCAGGCCGCGGCCAAGGCCGGGATCGATCCGCAAACACATTGCGACAAGCTGGCGCCCAAGTTTCAGAATCTCTGGAAAAGACTGAGCATCTCGAACGATGCCTTCATCAGGACGACGGATGCCCAACACAAATCTGTCGTTCAACGGTATCTTCAACAACTTCATGACAACCAACTGATTTATAAGGCTGACTATACTGGGTGGTACTGCACATTTGATGAACGGTTTTGGACTGAGAAAGATGTCATTGGTGGCCTCTGCCCCGACTGCAATCGCCCAGTGGAACAACTCA
>DASQFV010000186.1:0-3144 GCA_035632975.1 Nitrospiraceae bacterium | reverse complement strand
CCTGACAGGGCGTGAATCGGTGGAATATTTCCACCTGCCCGTTCCCTATGGACGCCAGGAACACACCGAGCCGGCGCATCGCTCGGCCATGCTCAGAAATTTCCTCTGGCAACATGGTTTGTATGGCAGCGGAGAGATTGTGACCGCACTCTCCTGCCAGGATGTATTTGTCAGAACCCTCTCTTTCCCCTTTCGCGATGCTTCCAAACTGAGGCAGATTGTGCCCTTCGAAATGGAAAATCTTATTCCTATGCCCTTGGAGGACGTCACGGTCGGCAGTCTGTTGCTGCCGGCCCGAGAACCCCAAGACGGGACTGCGAAAGGCAAAGGGTCCGATGTCCTCGTCACCGCAGCACCCAAAGAAAAAATTGCTGAACATTTGCGGTTTATGGCATCCGCTGATCTGAACCCCTCTGCGATCACGATTGACGGCCTGGCCTTGTTTTCTGTCAGCCAGTTTCTGAAAGAGGAAGGGGCCCAGGTCCCCGGCGACATGGCGATCATCGATGTCGGGGCCTCGAAGACGACCTTGTGCCTTGTGCATGAAGGTCGTCCCGTGCTATTGCGGACCGTGCAGTGGGGCGGGAATCATCTCACCCTCGCGCTCGCCGTTCGCTATGCCTGCAGCTTCGCCGAAGCGGAACGACGGAAGCGGGCCATGGCCGTACAGGAAGTCGATGCGTGGCTCGAGCCGGTCCTCAAAGAGTTACGCGTCTCCCTCCATGCATACGAAGGCACGGTCCATCAACGGTTGACTCATTGTTGGGTATCGGGCGGCGGCTCTAAACTGAGAGAATTGAGTGGGCACATGGCGCATCAGCTGGGCCTACATCCGGTCGGCCCGCGGCAAGGATTCGGATCAAGTTGCCCCCGCGCGTTTTCCATTGCATTCGGATTGGCGATTCATCCGAACATTGTCCGGCCCCGCTGGAAGTCAAGGCTGGTGGGATCAGGTCTCGCTCTAGACTTCAAAGCCGGCAGCGATGCCGCATTGGCCACAACCGATGTCTCGAAACAGGATCGACGGTTGGCCTTATGGGGCGGGCTCATCCTGGCTGTTCTGGCGCTAGTGGATCTTTCCGTACGCGTCGTGCTCAAGGATTCGACGGTCAAGGATCTCCAGCGCGGAGTCCAGGCGCAATACGAGCAAGCATTTGGTCCGGGCGTCGGCCCGGGTGAGGAATTGGACCAGGCCCGGTATCGAGTTTCGCAGCTCGAGAAAGACCTCTCGATTGTCGACGGCACACGCTACAACGTCCTGGCCGGCCTTGCAGAACTGGTGAAACATGTGCCGCCAGGCGTTCCATTGAAAGTACGAGAACTGACGATCGACGGGACCAGCATCCACATGGAGGGAGAAACCACGACCTTCGATGCGGTCGACAAGATCAAGCAGGCCTTCATGGCAGACGAGACCTTTCATGACGTGTCTATCAGCGATACCCGTGTCGGTGCGGTGCCGAACCAAGTCGTGTTTCGCCTCACCTATTCGGTGCAACGGCCATGATGCAGGTGTTGAAAGAACGGTGGCAGCATTTTTCACAACGCGAGCGTCTCATCGTGGCTGCCGGCGGAGCCGTGGTTGCAGCAACTCTGTCCTTCCTGCTGATCATCGATCCGCTTATGGCGACGATCGACAAGCTCGATCGTCAAGCGCGACGGAAAGCGAAAGACAGCCAGGAACTTGCGCTCGTCGCGCAAGAGTATGTGGTCAAGCAGGCGCGTATCGCCAAGCTCGAACAGCGCATGCCGATCCCGCCGGCCCAGTTTTCACTGCTGGCGTTCATGGAAGAAGCGACGACGACGGCGCAGATTCGCGATCGCATCACCGGCATGCAGCCGCAGGCCCCCATCGTCGTTCAGGGTTATCAGGAGACCGCCGTCGACCTTCGGCTCGACGGGGTGTCGCTTCCCCAGATCCTCGCGTTGCTGGTGGCCATCGAACAGGCGCCCTATGACGTCCAGGTGCATCACCTACAGTTGAAACCGAAATACGATAATCCGGTCAATCTCGACGCCACGCTGAGAATCGTGACCTATGCGAAGGTCTGATGAACGTGGTATCGCCCTTCTTCTCACCCTCCTGGTTCTGACCCTCCTAGTTGCGCTGATTCTCGAATTCGATGCCGAGGCGAGGCGGGAATACCGCGACGCTGCAGCCTTTCGCGATAACTTCAAAGCAACCATGCTCGCGCGCGCCGGAGTGCAGGCAGCCCGTGGCGTCTTGCAGCAAGACTTGTTGAAGGACAAGCAAACGGGACAGTTCTTCGACGCCCCCACCGACTTGTGGGCCTTTCCCATCACGAATTTTGCCATCGGCGACGGCCTGCTGAACGCGCAGATCGAGGATGAACGGGGCAAGCTGAACCTGAACGAACTGGCGGCCGGCGGAGATCCCACTGCCAGGAAGAGCAAGGTCCTGAGGGTCAAGCGCCTCTTCGAGCTCGTGCAGGTCAATCCGGATCTGGTTGATGCCATCGCCGATTGGGTGGATCAGGACGAGGTACCGGAAGCGGCCGGTGCAGAGAGCCTCCACTATCAAACGCTGCGTCCGTCCTACCGGGCGGCCAACGCTCCTCTGGAAACACTCTTAGAATTGCGCCTGATTAAGGGGATGACTCCCGACATCATCGCGAAGCTCTCGAAGGTGGTGACGGTGTATCCGCTGGAAGGTGAAAGCCGGGTGAATGTGAACACCGCCGACCCCCTCGTGCTTCAGTCACTCGATCCTCGTATTACTCAAAACATGGCTACGGAAATTGTCCAGGCCCGTCCTTTCAAGACCATTCAAGAGTTGGATCGCGTGAGTAGTTTTGAGGACATTGGGAAGGAACTCCGTCAACGAAACCTGTACGACATCAAGAGCGACCTGTTCTTGGCCCGCATGATGGTGCGGGTGAACGAAGTGATCAGGAATGCGACCGTGGTGCTCCGGCGCGATCTGAACAGCGGGACAGGGACAGTACTGTACTACCGCGTCCTCTAAAATAGAATGCTGAAAAAGTCCGCTTGCCTAAGAAGACCGTTATTCGTGAAACGTGAGACGTGAAACGTATCACGAAGATCACCGTATCTCGTCCGGGCCATAAGCGATACGCTATACGCTCTTCATACCCGCTATATGCCCTGCGCAATCAGCTCCGC
>DASQFV010000185.1:0-12237 GCA_035632975.1 Nitrospiraceae bacterium | reverse complement strand
TCCCAGCACTTCTCAGGTTGTTTGGCTGGATCTGGCGTGCGGGCGAGGCCAGATCATTGCTTCACTGAGCACGAACCTCTCGGAATTGGCCCGTGGCAAGATCGCGTACTGGGCCTATCGCCGCTATCATCGGCATTACCGGAGTCATGGCCATATCTGGCAAGGTCGCTTCAAAAGTTTTCCCATTCAACAGGATGCCCATTTGCTCACCGTGCTGCGCTATGTCGTGCGCAACCCTGTTCGGGCGCAGCTCGTGGAGTCGGTGACCCAGTGGCCGTGGTCGAGTCTGCACTTCATCGATTGACCAGTGACATCCCTCATCACCTGTTTCTTAGACGTCGAGCACCACTCGTACCTTCCAGCAACCGCCTGTCTGCTTGAGCTCGTATAGATGTTTCGTGACCCCTTTCACATCAGCGTGGAGTTCTTGCACCTGCTGATCCACCGGCGCCCCGATCAGACGTGCTCGCAACCGCCAGGCGTCCCCCTCCAGTGTCAGGGTGAGTGGCGCCTCTCGGAAGACCACCCCTGCAGCGTCTTTCCAGTAGACCACTTCCGATAACCAATCGAACAGTAGCGTCGACGGGTCCATATCGCTCCGTTCAATCGCGCGTTCCCAGCTTCCAGACACCGTGGCAGGGTTCGCCATGCTCTCAAGCAGAACCTGCGTCGCGCCTCGATACACCTCCTCGACCGAATCGCCTTCGGCTTCGAAGGCGATATCGGCCAGGGCAATCTCTTCAAGAATGCGAAAGGTCCAGGCCATGGACTTCAGGCTGGTGGGATGGCACGTCGTGCTCGCCTGATGAGGGCCTGGAGCTGGCTGAGCCCTGGGAACGCATGGCCGAAGGGATTGGGGATTTTTCCTTTGAGCAACATCTTGATGCCCAGAGGCAGGAGACGCAAGAGGCCACGCGGCGCGAATCCCACCACTTTCAACGGCATGATCGCTTCGTTCAAGCGCCCTTGCTGTTCGATCAGATCGGTAAAGCCGAGGATGTGGCGCGCGCCGCCGGTCTTCGTCAACCCGCGTTCGAGCGAGGCCCGCCGCAACCGGACGATCGCCTCCATGGGTTTGACATCTTTCGGACAGACCTCCACGCAGAAGTTGCAGCGTGTGCAATCCCAAATCCCATGCTCTTCTTGGAGCGCCGAGAGCCTGGCGTGCATCGCCGAAGGGGACTCGCGCGGGTCGGAGAGGAAACGATCGGCCTTCGCCAAGGCCGCAGGGCCGGCAAACCCCTTCGACACTTCATGCGTGGTACAAGCCGCGACGCAGGCGCCGCACATGATGCAGGCGTCCACATTGTGAAACTGCGAATCCTTTGGAAGGATCGTCAGCTGCGCCGTCCGCCCATAGCGTTGCCGCGGCTCGAGCGACGCGGTGAGCCACGGATGCACATCAAGAACTTTATTCCAAAAAGACGCCATGTCCACGACCAAGTCCTTGATCACCGGCAAGTTGCGGAGCGGTGCAACCGTGATGTGCCCATGTCGCTCAAGTTCTTTTCGAATGGACGTGCGGCAGGCCAGCTTCTCGCTGCCGTTGATCGTCATCGCACAGGAGCCGCAGATGGCGGAGCGGCAGGAATAGCGGAGTGCCAGACTCCCGTCGCATTCCTGCTTGATCCGAATGAGCGCGTCGAGGACGGTCATCCCGCGCCCGACGTCGAGCCGGATCTCTTGAGGATGGGGTGTGGAATCGACTTCGGGATTGAATCGTTGAATCGTGAAGGTCAGGCGCATGGGCTAGTGCCGAGTCATGAGTGCTGAGGACCGAGTCTCGATGAAAGGACTGTTAGGAACTCAGCACTGAGGTCTCAGCACTTCGGTCAGTCCAACTCGAACGTCTTGGGAGAGTTCGTCAGATTGCGACACCCGTCTTTCGTGACGAGCACCATGTCCTCTATGCGGACGGCGCCGAGCCCGGGATAGTAGAGTCCGGGCTCGACGGTGACGACGTGGCCTTCTTGGAGCAGTGACCCGGCGCGGCTAATGCGCGGCATTTCATGGAGATCGAGTCCGACCCCGTGGCCGGTACCGTGAAAGTAGCCCTGCATGCGCCCATTCACCAGGCCTGTCTTGTACCCGGCTTTTTCAAACCGAGTGCAGATACCTTGATGAATCCTCCTCCCGTCCGCCCCGTCTTTAACTTTCGCGATGGCCTCTTCCTGTGCATCCAGGACTGTCTGATACAGCTGCTTCAGCTCGGGATTCGGGGTCCCACGTACCACGGTCCTGGACATGTCGGCGAAATACCGGTTGGTGGCCGAACGAGGAAACACGTCGAAGATAATGCTGCGGTGAGCCGGCAACGGCCCACTGCCTTCGTTGTGCGGATCGCAGGCCTGCTCCCCACCGGCGACGATGGTATGCTGGGCGACACAGTCGCACTCCATTAATCTCACATTGATCAGCTTCTTCACTCGCTCCGACGTCAGCGGTATCCCATCGAACCACAGGCGATCCTTATTGATCGAGGCCTGACGCAGCATGTCGTGGGCGGCCGCGACTGCCTGTTCGGTCGCGCGCTGGGCTGCTTCGATATAGCGGACCTCTTCAGCGGTCTTCACCACACGCTGTTCGTAGAACGGGTCCCGCTTCGGATGCAGCTGATACCCCAAAGACTGGAACGTGATGGCATGGCCGAAGGCAAAGTTCGCCGGAACCTGGATCTGCGTGATGCCGGCCTCTCTCAAGAGAATATGGACGACCTCGACCGTACCGGGCTCGGCGATGCCTTGCGTCTTTGCACGACCTTCCACCTCCGAATACGAGAGCACCCGATCGACCGACGATTGGCTCTTCGCTCGATCCATTTCCAGATCGCTCATCAGCAGAATCCGTTCCCCCTTAATTTCCAAATAGATAAAGGGGTCCGGCGCAATAAACTTCGTCGCGTAATACAGATTGGCGTCAGTCTCGCTGGCAGCGATGAAGACCGTGGCACGTTGAGGTTGCGGAATGGATGAGGCCATAGTGAATGCTGGTCGGAATCTAGCACGGGGGGGAAGGTCGGTCAAGGCGCGGATGGAACCGGTTCAGGCGCGAGTATGGTGTCCTTCTCGGCAGCTTTCTCCTCATCAGGTGTTATCAGATCAATCGGCAGCATGACCGTGTTCTTCAAGATGTCGAAGGCAAGGTGTGCCAAACCCGTCAGGCCGGTGGCGAACGATTTCATCGGCAGATACGTCACCTCCGGATCCTCGATTGACCCTTTGACGGAGAACAGCGCAGTGGCAACGCCTTTGCGATCACCGGCAAAGAGCCGCCCAAAGAGTGGAATCGTTTTCAGGAATTGCGAATAGGACCCGAACGGGCTGACGGCCCAGACCATGTCGATTTGATCCGTCGGCAGATCATAGTTGCCGGCAGCGGTAATCTTGACGATCGGGCTATCGATGATCATGTTCTCGGTTTCGAAGAGCCCGTTCCGCGCAAGAACCCTCGCCGAAATCTTGTTATAGGGCAACCCATCTTTCTCCAAATCCACTTTCCCTTGGAGCACGGCCGGAAGATTCAAAATGCTGATGATTTTCCAGACCGCCCGTTTCTCCGATTTGAAGATGCGTCCGTTTTCAAGCAGGACATCCACCTTGCCGTTCAACGTGGGATACAGCCCGTGAGGGTTCTTCCCATGGCCACGGATCGTCCCCGTCATTCGAGCTTCCCCCGTAGCCATTCCCTCTTTCGGGCCCAAAAATTTCAACACATCTTCCACCAACAGGCCCGTCGCCCGAACCGAGAGCTCAGCATCGGCTGGCTCGTTGCGCGGCAGTTGCATCACGATGCGGCCGGCGACTTCTCCATTGGTCGATTGCCCAGACACACGATCCAGATCGAGCACGCCGTCTTGAATCATGATGCGGGCGGAGAGGCTCCCAAATTTGAGATGTTTGTAATGACCGCGCGTCATTGACACGGTTGCTTGAACCTTACTGGTGGCTGCCAGGGTTTCCAGAAATTCTCGGATCGCCGACCGTTGGCCTTTCGGGATGAGGAGGTCGAGATCCATCTGACTGGACTCGATCTTGGCGATAATAGTGGGTTTCACCGCCCAGTTGCGGATGGTCCCTTCCAGCGCGACGTCGCTGTCGAACAAGCGAAACGACAACCGCTTGATCTCTGCGCCGTTCTTCACGAAGTGTACCCGCAGATACAGGTCCTGGATGGGTCCCTCGGTCCCCTTGGCGTTCATCAGACCGTTGGTCAACGCGAGCCACCCGGTGGTCCTCCAGGCTTTCCAATCGAGACCCTTACCCTTCATGTCGAGCGACAATTCGATATTCCCCGCCTCAAACCCTCCCTTGGCAATCCATTCCGGCACGCGGGACAATGACAGCGTGCCGGTCGAAAGCGCCCCGTCAATGGAGAATCGTTCACCGAGTTGAATCTTGCCCTTGACCGGCAGTCGGATCGGTGGCACGCTCAGCTCGAGCCGATCGAGCAGGACGCCTGAGCCCTGTGGAATCATGCCTTCGAATTCCACCGTCGCCTGGGCGCCGATCGGTTTTTCGACCAGACCGGGAAGCGTCACTTTCGATTCGGTCAGGACGACCTCACCCCGTATGTGCGGCGACACGGTCGGCCCGGTCAACACTACGGCGCCGTTGACCAGACCATCGATCATCCCGGCTGGAATAGCTTTCGAGGGTAGCAACTTGACCATATGGTCCGCATCGCCATTGACTCGAATGAGGAAATCCTGAAAGGTGCTGCCACTGCCCCCCGTGATGCCCCCGCTGATCTGCAAGGCCAGATTGCCAAACTGTCCCGTCACCTGATCGAACAGAGTTCCGCCATCCGACAGCACGAACCGGCCCTGCAGCGCCGTCACCCGCTCGGGCAACGACGGATGTGTCAGACTGACACGCCGAACGGTAATCTCTCCCCCGGCAAAGGTGACGCCGCCCTGCTGATCGAGCGGGCCGACCATACGAAACGTGGGAGCGGCATTGCCTTCAACCTCACGCGAAGCGGCCAACACACGCGACAGCTGTTGCGACTTGACGGTCTTCGCGAGAAACTGCAACAAGTCTGCGGCGGCCATTTCCCCGGTTATGTCCATTTCAAGCCAGGGCCCCCCCTCCAAAAATGAGACGAGCGCCTTGCTCTCATTCATGTGGATCGTGCCATAAAGTCCGCTGAGATTCGACACCCTGAGGCGGCCGGCTTCAACCGAGACCACCGCGGCCAAATCCTTGGCAGGGACATGACTGCCTCCGATCAGGGCTTGCCCCTGTTTCACGCGAAATTCCCCCGTCAACGACAGCTGAGGCCCCGCCACCGACGATCCCGTCACGGTTGCCGAGACAACCTCCAACAGCCCGTCGATCTGCCGCTCCTGAATTAT
This sequence comes from Nitrospiraceae bacterium, assembly GCA_035632975.1. Classification (GTDB taxonomy): domain Bacteria; phylum Nitrospirota; class Nitrospiria; order Nitrospirales; family Nitrospiraceae; genus Palsa-1315. Next base: position 6,884 of record DASQFV010000185.1, on the reverse strand, counting down.
CGCCGGCAGCCGCGGATGCACCCACTCGGCCGGCACGGTCGTGAGCAACTGACTTAATTGGATCGGGGGTGCCGCAAAGGTAAACGCAAACGTGGGCTGAGGCGTCAGAAGACCGGAGAGGCTCGCTTGGCCTGTGAGCCTTAGATGTTCGAGACTCGCGGACAAATCGGACAAGACCACATCATAGCCCGCGACACCAGGCACAGCCCGAACATGACTGTGCATATTGACGGCCCCTTGCAAGTGCTCCGGAACCGGGCGGGGCCCGAAGAGGTCCGCTACCTCTCGAAGATTCAGATTGGCCGCTTCGAGTGTGCCATCGAATTGGAGTGTCGCCTGCGAAGCAGAGGAATCGTCGATCGCCAACGTCTGTCGCGGAGCGGTGCTGATCGTTCCGATCAGGGAGATGGTAGAGAGGCCTTTGCCGCCTGCGTGACCGGCAGAGACGTGCAAATCCGCCTGTCCCCGCTCCGCTCTGATGACCAGCGAAGCCTCCACCGACTCCAATGTCATCGATCGAGTCCCGTCAGGGCGTGCGTCGTCGATGATGATCAGCTTCCCGTTTATCAACGTCGCTTCGCGGATGCGGAAAATCCGGCTGATCGTCTGGATGGCATCCTGATCGGCTGGCCCCCCCTGGACGACCTGATCGAGGAGATTCCAGTGGCCGCTGGGATTGCGTCTAAGCGTTAAGGTCGGTTCTTCGATGAGCACCCGCTTCCCCACCACCTGCTTGCGCAACAACGGGAGAAACCGCAAAACCAAATCCAGTTTCTTTGCCGATAACAAGACGTCATCGGAATTCTGATCGTGAATCGCGACCTGCGTCAGTTCCAATCGGATGCGAGGGAACAGGACCAACTTGATACGATGGACGTCAATCTTGCGCCCGAAACTCTGTTCCAGCTGCTGGAGGAAGAAATCTTTGAGATAATCGTCACCAGTCAAGTAGGGCGAGAAAATCAAAAAGGCTCCACCGCCGGCCAGCAGAATGACGATCAGGGCGACAACAACACGGGTTCGGACCACTCCTGCTCCCTGGATCGATCATCCTCGGTGGGTAAGCCGCATCGTTTCTGCGAGTAGGCCATCTTACCGAATCACCTGCATGAAATCTACGAAGTCTCTGTCTTGAGAGGGAAATTTCCGCTTTTCACGTTCAACATTCGGCAGGATGAGGAAATCGTCCGCATACGAACGACGGGCAAGATAAGCAGGACTAGGAGGCTGCGGAAAAACTATTATGCCACGGTGGAAGTTCGATGATCCGCACATGCTCCACAAGAGGAGAGCACTCCCGCAGGATGCTCAAAAAATCTGTCCAGCAAGGCTGCAGGCGAAGAAAGCACCGGAGGCGTAGCCTCTGGGGCGCACGATGCGACGAATAAGGAGCACCAAGTCTGTGTGCGCGCCGAGTGGTGAGGCGGCCGGGTCCCCGTTGAGGATGCTTTCGAGGTAAGAACGAAGCATGGGAAGAGGTGCGTCTCGGCGCGCCGGGGTCGGGAGGGTGAGAAGACCGACTTTTTCAGCGTCCTGCTAGAGACGCGAGAGGGCCAGAGACCGTTTTCGTCAGATCAATCACGAGTTCGTCATCGGTGTTAGCCAACAACGTATCCCAGAGACTGTGCCGATGTGTTATGGTTGCCTCACCTGGATGGAAGAACAAGGAAAATCCCTTGGCGGCAGTCGGTCGCATAGGATAGCGCCGATCGTAGATCATTCCATAGGTTGGAATGCCATAGACGACCTGCCAATTCCCCAAAATGAAATGCAGTTCAGAGCCATGGATGTATAATCCGCCCGTGGTGATGACTCGCTTGACAGAGGTTTGCGGTTGACTGAGGTAAAACGTCACGCGTTCGTCCAGTCGGGCGAGGGCGAAAGCCTCTGCGATCTGCTGAGACAAGAGGGCGAGTTCCTCAGGACGAAACGCCGGGGTCAGCGGTGCCTCGCCCTGCAGCCATTTCTGTAACCAGATCCGATGTTCTTTGACTGAGATGCCGCCGAGAATACGAGCAACGTCCTCGGCACGCATCGCCTTCGGATGCGCATGCGCGCTGGGAGGCCACTCCGCCAGGACGGCATCATCCACTTCCAGTCGAACATAGTTCACCGGATCTTCGTAGACCGCGCGATAGGGCACCATAGGAATGGCGCACGCGGAAAGGAAAAGCAGTGCTGAGAGTTGAGTGCTGAGTGCTGAGTAAGAGATCAGCCATGGCACCCACGATCGATTGTTTTCTCTTTTTTTGTACTCAGCACTCATTGCGCAGCACTCAGCACTTCAGTCGGTGATCGTGACTGTCATCTCCACACGCTCCAGCGGATTGTCCCGGCCGTCCCGCTTTATGTTCACCACCATGTCCGCCACGTCCATCCCGCTGACTACTTCACCGAATGCCGTGTACTGCCAATCGAGAAAATTCGCGTCCGCGATGCAGATAAAAAACTGCGAGCCGGCGCTGTCCGGGTCGTTCGAGCGCGCCATCGAGAGCACCCCACGCTTGTGCGGTTTGCTGTTGAACTCGGCCTTGACCTTGTGTCCCGGTCCCCCCATGCCGTGCGACGCACGGTCAGGATTCTTGCTGTTGGGATCGCCGCCCTGGATCATGAAACCGGGAATGACCCGATGGAACGTCGTGCCGTTATAGAAGCCTTCTTGGGCCAACTTCGTAAAGTTCTTCACATGCCCTGGCGCCACATCATGAAACAATCGCAACACAATCTCGCCCAGTTGCGTCCCTTTGCTACTGACGGAAATGATGGCTCGTGTTTTTTCTGTAGGCTCTGACATCGCCCTCTTCCCTTTCTTGGTTAGCGAAAACGGAAGGGTGCCGGTGCCTCCCCTCCCTCAAGGCCCTGATTGATGGGATTCCACGTCTGTCCGTCGTCGTCGCTTCGGAATGCCCCGTCGCTCGTACCCGCATAGAGCACTCCGGCGCCGGACTCGATCAGGACTTGGATCGCCATACTCGTCAACCCCTTATTGAGGGGCACCCACTGATGCCCCTTATCGGTCGTTTTGAAAATGCCGTGCCCCGTCGCCACAAAAAGCCCCCTGCTGTTGAACAGAATTCCGCGAATCGAATCGTTCGGGAGCGCCCGGCTGATGGGCCGCCAGGTTACGCCCCCATCGGCACTGCGAAAGACGCCTCCGTCGAACGTGCCGGCATAGATGCCACCCTCGGGATCGATCGTCAACACTCGAATAAAGTTCTCCGTCATACCTTCATGATCTTTGAGTCCATTTTGCTGAGGTACCCAGCCGGTCGATTGCGCCTTAAATCGCACGATGCCTTTTCCAGAGGTTCCGGCAAACAGCGTCCCGTCGGATGAGAGGGCCAAGGCATGGACGAGGATGTCGTCAAGACCTGTGGTGACCACCGACCAGCGGTCAGCAGCGGCGAGTCGGTAGACTCCGTCGCCCGTGCCCGCATACACCCCATCACCCACGGCAAGAAGGGCTTTGATTTCCAGGCGCTTGAGCCCGCTATTGATTGCCTGCCAGCTCTTCCCTCGATCGCGCGAACGAAAGATCCCGCCACGGAAGGTTCCAGCATAGATCGCGCCGTCTTTCCCCGTAGTGAGCGTCAGAATAAACGGATCGCTCACACCCTGGCCCGATTTCGTCCAAGTGGCTCCACGATTCTCGCTGCGAAATAGGCCAAGGCCGAACGAGCCGGCATAGACCAGATCGTTCCCGACAGTCGTGAGTGCCTGAATGCTCGCGGCCTGCTGACCGAAGGGATCGTATTGAGCCTGGCTTTCCCCATGGCCTGGGGCTTGCTGCGGGGATGGCGGGACCGGCGAGGGTGCCTGAGTGGCAGCCCCCAGTATCCCGCCTGCACTCCATAAACTCAGCGCAAGGACTGTAGATATAACCTGAGCCAAAATCATCATCTATCCCGTTACCCCCACAGGATGATCAAAAAGACCGTCCAGCAAGGCCCTCTCTTTCTACCTTCCTTTGGGGAGTGGTCAAGGCTGCCCTCAACTGCGCGCATCGAGCGACCACCGCTTTATCGTGGGGGCTCTGCGAGCAAGAGGAACGGTCTGCCTGCTCCCTCGCATTCTTCCGAGGCCGCGCGTTGCGCGAGCATGGGGATCGTCCCAGCTACCCCACCCCTTTTGAGCATCCTGCTATCGCACTCGGTGCCCGGCCGGCCCTATCGGTAGATCCGGATCGAGCGGCAAGTTGACTTCGGTCGGGCCTCCCCGACCAAAGATGCGTGCGCCAAGAATTCCGATCTCATACAGCACCATCAAGGGCACGGCCATCAAGAGCATGGTAAAGAGGGTCGCGTCGGGCGTGACGATGGCCGACAGGATCAACGCGGCCATGATCGCGTGTTTCCGATACTTCGCTAACACCTGGGCCGAGACCACCCCGACCCGCGCCAGGATGGTGAGTACCAGCGGCAATTCAAACGCACAGCCGAATATCAGGAGAAATTTGACGTTGAAATCGATGTAGGTGCCGACGCTCAATTGCGGGGTGACATCGTGATCCATGCCGAAGCTGACGAAGAAATCGATGACCAGCGGGAGAATGACGAGATTGCAAAAGATCAAACCGAAGGCAAAGAGCGCTCCCGCGAGCGCAAACAGCGGAATACCCCAGCGTTGCTCCTTGGGGAGCAGCGCTGGTTCAATAAACTTCCAACACTGATAGAAGATGACCGGCAGACTCGCCAGGATCGCCGCCAGAAAGGAAACTTTGATCGAGGCGAATAAGGCTTCCGTCGGTCCGTAGAACACCAGCTGGTTGGGAAACGGACGATTCAACCATGCGATCATTTCGCCGGAAAAGGCAAAGGCCACCATCAGGGCCACCAGAATCGTGGCCCCGATGCTGATCAGACGCTTCTTGACGGTCCGGATATGTGCGGCAAATGGATTGAGAGTCTGTGCCATGACTCCGGTCCCGGTTGCAGGTTGACGCCAGCCCCACAACGATGCTCCTCACTGTGGAGCGGCCTGCAGCTCGTGGTCTCGCCAGACACGAATCAGCTCGGCCATCTTGTCTTTCTTCGCCAACTTCTCTTTGTGCAAATCCTTCATGGTTAGCTCTTCGGCCGGAGTCAGTACGTGGCGTTTCTGCAATTGGATCAATTCAAGGTCCAGACGGTGGTGAGCCTCTTCCAGTTCACGGAATTCGAGACTGGATTGGCGCAGCCGTTCCGCAATCATCGCAATCATACTGTCTGTCAGCATGTCGCACCTCCTGGCTATAAGATTACTGCAGCGGCCTGATACGTCCTCCTTCGCAACCGACTTCGTGTGTTAATCGCCCCAGCTCCGACACAATCGGATCCAGTTCCATCAGCAACGCATCTTCTATGGGATTGGTATAGTACGTTGGCCGGGTCGTCACGTCGCGAAACCCAAGACTTCGGTAGAGTGCATGCGCGGAATGGTTCGATGCCCGCACTTCGAGCACGGCGCGCACCGCCGCTTGTGCCAGCCCCACCGCCAGGGCCTGTATAACCAAGGCCTTAGCGATACCCTTGTGCCGCATCGACTCGATGACCGCCAGGTTCATCAGCCGTACTTCCTCGAAGACGACCCAGAAACAGAGATACCCGACAATCGAGATGGAACCTGCTTCGTCCGGCGGCACCTGCTTTGCCAATAGAAAATGTGCAAAGGGATTGCCGCTCAGTTCCGCTTGCAGCATATTGCGCGTCCAGGGGGTCGAGAAGCAAGCTTCTTCGATCTGTAGAATGTCCGGCAGAGCCTCGATGGTCGCCGGCTCAATGATAATCCCACCCATCACATCCCCCCGCGATGGCCCGGCAGTGCCGTTACGCCCCGGCGCGCGGCCTGCCCTCGTCTCTCCCTCCCGTGACCCGAGCCCGCCCTGACGGAATCCGTAATGCCGCCATGCGTGCGTTCACTTTTCTTGACACTCGTTTCTGGCGCAGAACCACTGGCGACAGGCCGCCGAACTCTTCATACTTCAGCTCTGCAGCAGTGCGTTGCACATACAGCGGACTGATGCCAGTTCCTGCATACTCACCTCGTCGGAGCCGCTCAATCCCTGCCAATCCGATCGAGACGGCCGAGGGTTTCATTGCAGAGTCCGGCGCCTCGACGACAGTGGCGGAGGGAGGAATCGATGCACGGATGGCTGACGCTTCGACCGTCCAACCTTCGCCATATACGAGAGCCGATCCTGTGAGACTACTCCCTAGCATTGTGGCTGTACCCACCTGTTCTGACATCACTCGCTCCAGCCGATCATCGCTGGTCCAGCGAAACAGCGCCCAGTAGAGTTCTCCGCGCCGACTGTTGAGAATGGGACAAAGTAGCATCGAGGTTCCTCTGAGTTTCCAGGCCATACCCTCCAGTGTCGGCACCACCGCCAAGGGAAGCTGACTGATCGTCCGGAACCCGAGGAGCGTCGCCAGGCCGACACGGAGTCCCGTGAAAGACCCAGGACCGATCGACACGACGAGGCCATCCAACTGCTTGAGTGTCAGCCCCGTCTCACGAAACAACCGATCAATCGTTGGCAGCAACAGCTTGGCATGCGATCCAGTCGCCTCCTGGTCGTGACTGGCAAGCACGCGCGATTCATCAAGGATCGCCACACTCTGCCATGAGGTTGCAGTTTCAACGGCAAGGACTTTCATCGACCTACACGTGCCCTAGTTCGGAGGCGTTAATCGGCTGATTCGGAACGATCTCGTGGAACGTCACCTGGACACTGCCCCGCCCTTTCCCGTCTTCCAAGGAGATCTTGAAGGGCCGCAGCAAGCGCACATCGCCGGCTGCAGAACCAGCATTGGTGTCTCCGATCGGACGAAAGTCTTCGTACTGAATGGTGGCCTCCACGTCGCCGGCATTCGAGAGCCGATCCTCTTTAACGACGAGCAACGTCC